>DATBCP010000092.1:0-26071 GCA_036270435.1 Rhizomicrobium sp.
CCGAGATGGACTAAAGCTTGAGCCAGCAGGCCGCCAATCCTCCCAACAGGCTTTTGGCCTGATCTATCTTGCCGCTGGCGAACAGCAACGCACCCTCCGCGGCCATGGGGCAGCGCCGCGTGCCGTGGCCAAGATTGAACAGGCACCGGATGCGCTCATCGCCATCGACCCGCTCAAATCCCACCAACGGCGGACGCAAGCCCAGCGAAACGAAACGGCCGGTCCGCAGGGCGGAATGCGCCTTGCGCACGCCCAACAGTCGCCGGGTGCAAGCAAGGACCGAGTTCTTGTCTTTATCCTGTACGGCGACGGCGCGCCTTATATGCTCGGCTGGCATGGGCAACCAGGGCTCGGCCACGGAAAACCCGCCAAAAGGCGCCTCGGCCGACCAGGGAACGGGCGTACGCGCTCCATCGCGTCCCTGGTTCGTCGGCCAATTGGCGATCGCTTCGGGATCGCGCAGCCGCTCGAAGGGAATATGTGCCTGGGTCAGTCCCAGCTCTTCGCCCTGGTAAAGGAACACATTTCCCCGCAGCCCCATCAACAGCGCCAAAAAGAGTTTTGCCCAATCGTCCTGCGCGTCGGTCTCGCCCCAGCGGCTGATCACCCGGGGCGCATCATGGTTGGAGAAGGCCCAGCTTGGCCAACCGTCGCTCTCCTTCCAGTTCGCCACCGTATCCAGCACCAGCGCGGGCGTGAGCTTGCTGGCCGAGAGGAAATCGAAGCCGTAGGAGGTGTTGAAGCGCGCACTGCCTGCCGTGAAGAGCCGCATCTCCTTGGCGGCATGCTCTCCTCCCACCTCGGCCACGGTAAATCGGTCGGGGCCGAAGCCCCGCACGATTTTGGCCAGTGCCTCAATGAAGGGTACCAGTTCCGGCTGGGATTGGTTGTGCAGGTGATGCTGGAAATCGAACGGCCGCTTGCGCGGCGCGCCGCCCTTGCGTACCGCAGGATTGTCGGCAAGCGAGGGATCATGCATGGCGAAATTGATGGCATCCAGCCGGAAGCCATCGACCCCGCGTGCCAACCAGAAGCGTGCCGTGTCGAACAGCGCGCGCTGTACTTTGGGATTGTGGACATTCAGGTTGGGCTGGGAGGGGAGGAAATTGTGGAGATAATATTGCCCGCGCCGGCCGTCCCAGGTCCAACACGGGCCATAAAAAACGGACAGCCAATTGTTGGGCGGGGTGCCATCGGCCCTGGGATCGGCCCAGACATACCAATCCGACTTTTGATTCCTCCGGCTCTTGCGGCTTTCCTGGAACCAGGCATGCGCGTCGGAGCTGTGCGCATAAACCTGGTCGATCACCACCTTCAGCCCCAAGCCGTGCGCCCGGGCCAACAGCCTGTCGAAATCCGCCATGGTGCCGAATATCGGATCGATGGCGCGATAGTCGGAAACGTCATAGCCGAAATCCTTCATCGGCGAGGCAAAGAAGGGAGACAGCCAGATCGCATCCACCCCCAGCGAGGCAATATGCTCAAGCCTTTGGGTAATCCCGTTCAGATCGCCGATGCCATCGCCATTGCTGTCCTGGAAGCTGCGGGGGTAGATCTGGTAGATCACGGCCCCGCGCCACCACGGCTTTGCAGGCACGGAAAGCGGCGGCTGAGGGATTGGCCTGTTGCGTGGCATTGTAATAAGGTTGCCAAACCCCGCCGCTCATTGCAAATTTTGCGTCATGAACCAACCTGTCGCGCCGCCACCTCTCAGACCTTTCGCGGAGCGGCTGGTCGATACGCTGCTTCACCGGATCGGAAAGGACGAACACGCCGCGAAACCGCATGACTGGCTGGCCGCGACCATCCTCACCCTGCGGGACCAGATCATCGACCGCTGGATGCAGTCCACCCGGGCCATGCATGCCACGGGCGCCAAGCGCGTCTACTATCTCAGCCTGGAATTCCTGATCGGCCGGCTGCTGCGCGATGCCTTGTCCAATCTGGGGATGTCGGAAGAAGCCCAGGCGGCGCTGGCGGCCTATGGTGTGGATCTCGCCCTGATCGAAGACCTGGAACCGGATGCCGCTTTGGGCAACGGGGGCCTGGGCCGCCTGGCGGCTTGCTTCATGGACAGTCTCGCCTCGCTGGACTTTCCGGCCTGCGGTTACGGCTTGCGTTACGTCAACGGCATGTTCCGCCAGCGCATCAAGGATGGCTGGCAGCTGGAGTATCCGGAGACCTGGTTGGCCCATGGCAATCCATGGGAGTTCGAACGCCGCGAGACCTCTTACCTGGTCGGATTCGGCGGCGAGGTCATCGGCAATGTCAGCGGTTCGGTGCATTGGCAGCCCGCCGAAGCGGTGCGCGCCGAAGGCGTGGACACGCCGGTGGTCGGCTGGCGCGGCAGGCGGGTCAACACGTTGCGGTTGTGGAATGCATTGGCGCTGGATCCCATCCGGTTGGACGCTTTCAACGCTGGCTACCATATCGGCGCCCTGGCGTAGGAAGCACGGGCGGAGCGGCTGGTGCGTGTGCTTTATCCGGCCGATTCCACGCCCGCCGGCCAGGAACTGCGCCTGCGCCAGGAATATTTTTTCTCCAGCGCCTCGATCCAGGACATCGTGCGGCGCCATTTGCAGTATTTCGGCGACATCCGCACGCTGCCGCAAAAAGCCGCGATCCAGCTCAACGACACCCATCCCGCGATGGCCGTCACCGAACTGATGCGGATTCTCATCGACCATCACAAGCTGGAATTCGCGGAAGCCTGGAACATCACCCGCGCGACCGTCAGCTACACCAACCACACCTTGCTGCCGGAAGCGCTGGAGAGCTGGCCACTGCCGTTGTTCGAGCGCCTGCTGCCGCGCCATATGCAGCTGATCTATGCCATCAATGCCGATCTGTTGCGCACTGCCAGGCGGCATGAGGGCTTCGACGATCATGCCATCGCGACGATCTCGCTGATCGATGAGAGCGGCGAGCGCAGGGTCCGCATGGCCAACCTCGCTTTTACCGGCTCCCACAGCGTCAATGGCGTGGCCGCGCTGCACACCCAGCTGATGAAACAGACGGTGTTTGCCGATCTGCACCGGCTTTTCCCCGAGCGCATCAACAACAAGACCAATGGCATCACGCCGCGGCGATGGCTGAAGGAATGCAATCCGGGCCTGGTCAAGCTGGTGCGTGAGGCGATCGGAGATGGCTTCCTGGATGACGCTCAAAAGCTCGTAGCGTTGGCGCCATTTGCGCAAGATGCGGGTTTTCTGGACAAATTCGCCGCCGTCAAGCGCGCCAACAAGATGGCGTTAGCGGCCCATGTGCGCGAATTGCTGGGCCTTGTCGTGGATCCCGATGCGCTGTTCGACGTTCAAATCAAGCGCATCCATGAATATAAGCGGCAGTTGCTCAATATCATCGAGACCGTGGCCTTGTACGACCAGATCCGGAGCCATCCCGAAAAGGATTGGGTGCCGCGGGTCAAGCTGTTCGCGGGCAAGGCGGCGCCCAGCTATCACAACGCCAAGATGATCATCAAACTCGCCAACGACGTGGCCAAGCGGGTCAACTCAGACCCTTCCGTCAGCGGCCTGCTGAAAGTTGCCTTCCTTCCCAATTATAATGTGACCCTGGCGGAAGCGGTCATTCCGGCCGCCGACCTGTCGGAACAGATTTCCACCGCCGGGATGGAAGCATCCGGCACCGGCAATATGAAACTGGCGCTGAACGGCGCGCTGACCATCGGCACTCTGGACGGCGCCAATATCGAAATCCTGGAGCGGGTGGGAAACGACAATATGCTGATCTTCGGCCTCACCGCCGAAGAGGTGGCGGCACGGCGCCGCGACGGCTACAATCCGCGCGCCGTTATCGAGTCCTCGCGGGAGCTCTGCCAGGTCCTGTCGGCCATCGCGTCCGGCGTCTTTTCGCCGGACGATCCGCACCGTTATGCCGATCTGATCGGCGGCCTTTATGACCATGACTGGTTCATGGTGGCGGCCGACTTCGAGGCCTATTGCAACGCCCAGCGCCAGGCCGATGCCCGCTGGCAAGACAAGCATGGCTGGCAGGCCAGCGCCGTGCGCAATGTCGCCCATGTGGGATGGTTCTCTTCCGACCGGACTATCCTGGAATATGCCAGTGACATCTGGGGCATGACGTGAAGCCCGGCAGGGGCGCGCTGGACGCCCTCCTGGCCGGGCGCCACGACGATCCCTTTTCCCTGCTGGGCCCTCACGCCGGACCAAATGGCACCTTCGCCCGCGCCCTGATTCCAGGCGCCGAGCGCGCCGAAGCGCATGATCTTGCCGGCAAGAGCCTGGGCTTGCTTTCGCGCAGCGATCCGCGCGGCCTGCTGGAGGGTGTTATCGCCGGATCTCCCCAGCCGCTGAAATATCGCGCAGTGGCCGCGGGCGCGGAGTGGTGGGTGACCGATCCCTATAGTTTCGGTCCGGTGCTGGGGCCGGTCGATGACTTTCTCATGGCGCAGGGCACCCATGTCCGGCTCTACGACAAGATGGGAGCGCATCCGATCGCGCATGAAGGCGCGGACGGCGTGCACTTTGCCGTCTGGGCGCCCAATGCCCAACGCGTTTCGGTGGTGGGCGATTTCAACGATTGGGACGGCCGCCGCCACCAGATGCGCCATCGCCGGGATGTCGGGGTCTGGGAAATCTTCATTCCGGATATCGCCGACCACCGGGCCTACAAATTCGAGATCATCGGTGCGCAAGGGTCGCTGCTGCCGCTGAAAAGCGATCCCTTCGCCTTTCATTCCGAGATCAGGCCCAAAACCGCCTCGCTGACGACCGCGCCATTCGCGCATGACTGGGGCGATGACGCGCACCGCACCCATTGGGCGGAAGTCGAGGCCCGCCGGCAACCCATTTCCATCTATGAAGTCCATGCCGGGTCATGGCGGCGGGACAAAAACGGCTGGTTCCTGGACTGGGACAACCTAGCCGACCAGCTGATACCTTACGTGGCGGAAATGGGTTTCACCCATATCGAATTGCTGCCCGTCAGCGAGCATCCTTTCGATCCCAGCTGGGGTTATCAGACCACCGGCCTGTATGCACCCACATCCCGCTTCGGCGAGCCGGAGAGCTTTGCCCGATTTGTCGATGGCGCCCATCGCGCCGGGCTTGGCGTGCTGATCGATTGGGTGCCCGCACATTTTCCCACCGATCCGCACGGGTTGGCGCATTTCGACGGCACCGCGCTTTATGAGCATGAGGACCCACGCCTGGGCTTTCATCCCGACTGGAACACCGCGATCTACAATTTCGGGCGGCGCGAAGTGTCCTCGTTCCTGATCAACAATGCCTTGTTCTGGGCCGAGCGTTATCATGTCGACGGCTTGCGGGTCGATGCGGTCGCCTCCATGCTCTATCGCGACTATTCCCGCAAAAGCGGCGAATGGATTCCCAATGCCCAAGGAGGGCGGGAGAATTGGGAGGCGGTGGAATTCCTGCGAGCCGCGAACCGCGCCGTTTATGGCGCGCATCCCGGTTTTTTCACGGTGGCGGAGGAATCCACGTCCTGGCCCGGCGTCACGCGCCCGGTCCATGAGAACGGGTTGGGCTTTGGCTTCAAGTGGAACATGGGTTTCATGCATGACACGCTGCGCTACATGGCGCGCGATCCCGTCCATCGCGGGCATCACCATGACGATATCACCTTCGGCCTGCTTTATGCTTTCAGCGAAAATTTCGTCCTGCCCTTGAGTCATGACGAGGTGGTGCATGGAAAAGGTTCGTTGCTCGCCAAGATGGCCGGCGACGACTGGCAGAAGTTCGCCAATCTTCGCGCCTACTACACTTTGATGTGGGGCTATCCCGGCAAGAAGCTCTTGTTCATGGGCCAGGAATTCGCGCAAGCCCGGGAATGGGATGAAAACCGGGCCCTGGATTGGGAACTGCTGGAGGCGCCCGCCCATGCCGGGGTGCGCCAGCTGGTGCGGGACCTGAACCGGGTTTACCGGGAAAAGCCCGCCTTGCATGCCCGCGATTGCGAAGGGGAAGGTTTTTCCTGGGCCGTGGTGGACGACAAGGCCAATGCGGTTTTTGCCTGGAGCCGGCACGCGCCCGATGCCAACCCCGTGCTGGTCATGGCAAATATGACGCCAGTGCCCCGCAATGGCTACCGCCTGCCGGTGCCGCGGGACGGCCGCTGGCAGGAAATCATAAACAGCGATGCGCGCCATTATGGCGGTAGCGGCGTTGGAAATCTTGGCACGGTTATGGCCGCGGAAGGCCATTTGGTACTGACACTGCCCCCGCTTGCCACCATCATGTTGGAGCACGAACAATAAGCACCCGCAAAGGGAGGAAATCATGGTGATCCGGCGCAGCCAACCTCTGGCCCGTGAGGCCATGGCCTATGTCCTGGCCGGCGGCCGCGGCAGCCGCCTCGCGGACCTGACAGCCAAACGCGCCAAGCCGGCCGTGTATTTCGGCGGCAAGGCCCGCATCATCGATTTCGCGCTGTCCAATGCCCTCAATTCCGGCATTCGCCGCATCGGAGTCGCCACCCAATACAAAGCCCATTCGCTGATCCGGCACCTGCAGCAAGGATGGAATTTCTTCCGGCCCGAGCGGAATGAGAGCTTCGACATCCTGCCCGCCTCCCAGCGCGTGTCGGAGACGCAATGGTATGAAGGAACCGCGGATGCGGTGTATCAGAATATCGACATCATCCAGTCCTATGGTCCCGAATATATGGTCATCCTGGCGGGCGACCATATCTACAAGATGGACTATGAGGTGATGCTGAACCAGCATTGCGAACAAGGGGCCGATGTCACCATCGCGTGCCTGGAAGTGCCACGGATGGAGGCTACGGCCTTTGGTGTGATGGCCGTGGATCAGCACCACCGTGTCATCGCTTTTGTGGAAAAACCTGCGGACCCGCCGGCCATGCCCGGCCATCCGGACCGGGCGCTGGTCTCGATGGGCGTCTATGTCTTCCGCACGGCTTTCCTGATCGAACAACTGCGCCGCGACGCGGCCACGCCGGCCTCCGCGCGCGACTTCGGCAAGGACATCATTCCCTTCCTGGTCAAGAACGGTAAGGCGGTGGCGCATCGCTTCTCCCAATCCTGTGTCCGCGCCGAGGGCGAGGAGCATGCCTATTGGCGCGATGTGGGGACCGTCGACGCCTATTGGGCGGCCAATATCGACCTCACCGATACGCTACCGCATCTGGACCTGTACGACCGCAGTTGGCCGTTATGGACTTATTCGGAGATCGCGCCCCCCGCCAAGTTCGTGCATGACGAGGACGGCCGCCGCGGCGCGGCCGTATCCTCGCTGGTGGCGGGGGATTGCATCGTCTCCGGTTCGAATATTCGCCGCAGCCTGCTGTTCACCGGCGTGCGCACGCACAGCTGGTCCGAATTGGACGAAGTCGTCGCCCTGCCCCGCTGCCAGATCGGCCGCGGCGCTCGGCTGACCCGGGTGGTGCTGGACCGCGGCGTGGTGATCCCGCCGGGCATGGTGGTGGGCGAAGACCCGGAAGAGGACGAGGCGCGCTTTTACCGTACGCCGGACGGCATATGTCTCATAACTGAGGAAATGATCGATCGTTTGACATGATGCGCATTCTTTCCGTGGCATCCGAGGCCTATCCGCTGATCAAGACCGGCGGCCTGGCGGACGTGGTTGGCGCTTTGCCGGCCGCGCTCCGGCCACATGGCATGCGCGTCACCACCCTGCTTCCCGGCTATGCCAGCGTCCTGGCCGGCGTAAAGCAGGCCGAGATCCTTCACCGGTATGACGAGCTGCTGGGTTATCCCGCACAACTGCTGAGATCGGAAATCGACGGTCACCCGTTTCTGCTTCTGGACGCCCCAGACCTGTTTGTACGGGCTGGCGGCCCGTATAGCGACACCAAGGGCGCCGAATGGAAAGACAATTGGCGGCGGTTCGCCGCGCTGGGACGGACGGCGGCCGATCTTGCCTCGGGCGCCGTTGCCGGCCTCTTCTTTGACATCCTGCATGCGCATGATTGGCAGGCCGGCCTTGCACCCGCCTATTTGCGCTATGCGCCGGGGCCTGAAATGCCCGCGGCCTGTGTGTTCACCGTGCACAATATCGCCTTTCAGGGGCGCTTTGAGCAGGCGGTCTTTCCCTTGTTGGGGCTGCCGCCGCAAGCCTATTCCATCGACGGCATGGAATATTATGGCGGCGTGAATTTTCTCAAGGCAGGGCTGACCAGCGCGGATGCCATCACCACCGTCAGCCCCGGCTATGCGCGGGAGATACAAACCCCGGAATTCGGCATGGGCCTGGAAGGGGTGATCCGCGCCCGCGCCGGCATCGTCAAGGGCATCGTCAACGGCATCGATCGTGACATCTGGGATCCTAGCCGCGATACCGCGCTCGCCGTCTCCTATGACGGCGAGACGCTGCAAAAGCGCCAGACCAACAAGCGCGGCATTGAAGCACGCTTTGGCTTGCAGGAAGACGCCGGTCCGCTGTTCACGGTGATTAGCCGTCTTACCTGGCAAAAGGGCATGGACGTCCTGGCGGGACAGCTGGATGCGCTGGTGGCGCTCGGCGGCCGCCTGGCCTTGTTGGGCTCCGGCGAAACCGCAGTGGAGAATGCCTTTCGTGACGCGGCGGCCCGCCACCCCGGGCGCATCGCGACCATGATCGGCTATGACGAAAAGCTGGCGCATCTGTTGCAGGGCGGCGCCGATGCCATCCTTATCCCATCGCGTTTCGAGCCTTGCGGCCTGACGCAGCTCTATGGTCTTGCCTATGGCTGCGTGCCCGTGGCGGCACGAACCGGTGGCTTGGGCGACACCATCATCGATGCCAATGAAGCGGCCATCGCCGCTGGTGTGGCGACGGGCGTCCTGTTCGATGATATGACGCCGGCCGGCATCCGTGCTGCGCTGAACCGCACGGTTGAATTGTTCAGGCGGCCCGGTGTTTGGGAAAGTCTCCAGCGCCGGGGCATGCTGGCGGATTTTTCATGGCAGCGCGTCGGCTCCGATTATGCCGGCCTGTATCGCAGTTTGAGGAAGGATCAGCCCGTGATTACGACGCACAATACCACCCCCTTTGCCGACCAGAAGCCTGGAACGTCCGGACTGCGCAAAAAGGTCAAGATCTTTCAACAGCCCAACTATGCCGAGAATTTCATCCAATCGGTGTTCGATGTCGTGGACGACAAGGTCGGAGCGGCGTTGGTGATCGGCGGCGATGGACGCTTCCACAATCGCAGCGTCATCCAGACCGCAATCCGCATGGCGGCCGCCAACGGCTTTGGAAAAGTCCTGGTCGGCAAGGGCGGCATCATGTCGACTCCCGCCGCCAGCTGCATCATCCGCAAGCACGGCACGATTGGAGGG
The DNA here is from genome assembly GCA_036270435.1 of Rhizomicrobium sp. Classification (GTDB taxonomy): domain Bacteria; phylum Pseudomonadota; class Alphaproteobacteria; order Micropepsales; family Micropepsaceae; genus Rhizomicrobium. Next base: position 9,302 of record DATBCP010000092.1, read on the forward strand.
CTGGTGCTGTCGGCGAGCCACAATCCGGGCGGACCCGATGAGGATTTCGGCATCAAGTACAACATCGCCAATGGCGGACCGGCGCCCGAAAAGGTCACGGAGGCGATCTTCGCACGGACCAAGAGCATCGACCGCTGGCTGAGCGTCGACGCCCCCGACATCGACCTGGACGCCCTGGGCAGCGCGACCGTCGGCTCCATGCCGGTGATCGTGATCAATGCCGTTGCCGACTATGCGGATCTGATGGAGACGTTGTTCGACTTTGATTCGATCCGCGCGCTTGTCAGAAGCGGCTTCCGCATGATCTTCGATGGCATGAATGCCGTCACCGGGCCCTATGCCCATGAAATATTGGAAGGCCGGCTGGGCTTTCCCCAGGGAACGGTGCGCAATGGCACGCCTTTGGAGGATTTTGGCGGCCTGCATCCCGATCCCAATATCGTCACCGCACACGGCCTTTATGAGACAATGATGGGCAAGAGCGCGCCCGACTTCGGCGGCGCATCCGACGGCGATGGCGACCGCAACCTGATCATCGGACGTGGGCGCTACATCGCGCCCTCCGACTCCCTTGCCATGCTTGCGGCCAATGCCCATCTGGCGCCCGGCTATGCCAATGGCTTGAAAGGCATTGCCCGGTCCATGCCCACCAGCGCCGCCGCCGATCATGTCGCGGCCGCCCTGAACATCCCGCTGTTCGAAACCCCCACCGGATGGAAGTTCTTCGGCAATCTGCTGGACGCGGGCAAAGTCACGATTTGCGGCGAGGAAAGCGCCGGCACGGGTTCGGATCATGTACGGGAGAAAGACGGCGTCTGGGCCATCCTGTTGTGGCTGAACATATTGGCCAAGCGCAAGATCAGCGTCGACACCCTGGCCAGGGAGCATTGGGCCCGCTTTGGCCGCAACTATTATGCCCGTCACGATTATGAAGGGCTGGAAATCGCCAAAGCGGACGGGCTGATCAACGAGCTTCGGGCGGCGCTGCCGAAGCTGGCCGGCCGCAAGCTGGGCTCGCTGACCTTGGAAAAGGCCGACGACTTTACCTATCACGATCCTGTGGACGGCTCGACCAGCGCGCATCAAGGCGTGCGGCTGATATTTGCCCGCGGTTCGCGCGTGGTGTTGCGGCTCTCCGGCACCGGAACTAGCGGCGCGACCTTGCGGGTTTATCTGGAGCGCTATGAACCGCCCGGGGGTCGGCTGGACGAACAACCATCCATGATGCTGGCGGATCTGGCCAAGGCGCTGGAGGCTGTTGTGGGGATCACGGCGCATACCGGACGCGTCAAACCCGATGTGGTGACGTGACACCGCCTCTTGGTGCGACCGTCACGCCCTCGGGCGTGCAATTCGCGGTGACGTCCCGCGATGCCAGGCGGGTCACGCTTTGCCTGTTTGAAGGGGAGAGCGAAACACGGCTTCCCATGCGGCGAATAGAGGAGGTTCACACTCTCACCGTTTCGGACGTCCGGCCCGGACAGGCCTATGGCTATCGCGCCGAGGGTCCCTGGGCGCCGGAAAAGGCTCTTCTGTTCGACGCCAGCAAACTGCTGGCCGACCCCTACGCTTTGGCCCTGGACCGGCCCTTCGTCTTAGATCCGGGCCTGTCGGAGCGTGGCCTGGATACCGCCCCGCTGGTTCCAAAGAGCATCGTCTGCGATCCGGCCGACATGCTGCTTGCACCGCCCCGGTTTCGCCCCGGCGGCCTGATCTATGAACTGAATGTGCGCGGCTTTTCGATGTGCCATCCGGAAATACCGCGCGCGTTGCGCGGCACCATAGCTGCGCTGGCCCATCCCTTGATCGTTTCCCACCTCACCAAGCTCAAAGTGGATGCGGTGGAATTGATGCCCATCGCCGCCTGGATCGATGAGCGTCATTTGCCGTCCCTGGGGCTGCGCAATGCCTGGGGCTACAATCCCGTCGTGCCCATGGCACTGGACCCAAGGCTTGCGCCCGGAGGCATTGTCGAATTGCGCGCAACCGTGGAAACGCTGCATCGCGCCGGGATCGGGGTCATCCTGGACCTGGTGCTCAATCACACCGGCGAGAGCGACGCGCTGGGGCCGACCCTCAGCCTGCGCGGCCTGGACGGCCGTTATTATGCGCGAAGCGCGGACGGAAAGCTGATCAATCACACCGGCACCGGCAACATGCTGGACGCCGGCCAGCCGATGGTCCGCAAGCTGATGCTGGATACGCTGCGTCATTTTGTGCGCCATTGCGGTGTCGACGGTTTTCGCTTCGATCTTGCCGCGGTGCTGGCGCGCGGGCCGGATTTCGATCCCAATGCGCCGATCTTTGGCGAAATTGCCGCCGATCCTCTGTTGGCCGACCGGGTGCTGATCGCCGAACCCTGGGACATCGGTCCGGGCGGCTACCGGCTGGCGCAGTTTCCCTCGCCCTGGCTGGAATGGAACGATCGCTACCGCGATGACGTTCGGCGCTTCTGGCGTGGCGATCCCAACACGGCCGGGGCCTTGGCAACGCGGCTGATGGGGTCGTCAGACCTGTTTTCCGGCACGCGCACCCGCAGCGTGAACTTCCTGGCCTCCCATGACGGCTTTACCCTCGCCGATCTGGTGGCCTATCGCGAGCGCCACAATCAGGACAATGGCGAGAACAACCGCGATGGCCACGCCGAGAATTTCTCGTGGAATTGCGGCGTCGAAGGGCCCAGCGACAATCCCGTCATCCTGGAAAAGCGCGGGAAAGCCGTTCGCGCCTTGCTCACGACCCTGTTTGCCTCGCGCGGCGCCATCATGCTGACCGCGGGCGATGAATTCGGGCACACGCAACAAGGCAATAACAATGCCTATGCCCAGGACAACCAGACAGTCTGGTTGGACTGGGAGGATCGCGATCGCGCCTTGGAGGCGTTCGTGGCCAGCCTGTCCGCCTTCCGCAATTCCCACCGGGATGGGTTGGGAGCCGATTTCCTGCGCCAAGCCGACTGGACAGATCTGGACGGCAAGCCGATGACGCCGGCCAAATGGGAAGATTCAGCGACGGAAGGATTCCAGGTGACCATCCCCGATGGTCTCACCATCCGCGTGGATCGCCGGACTCAATGTGTCGAACTGCGTGCGGGTGAGGCTGTGATGGCCTCACAGTGAAATCGTCACACGCTGTGGCGCGCCTTCAGGGTTTTTGCTGCCAGCCCAGCTTGGCGATCTGGATGCCTTTCAGGTTCGGCAACAAGGCGGCGATATAAAGCTGGCCACGCGATTCAACGAGTTCCGGCGCCGCCACGGGAAGCGTTTCAACCAGGTACCGGTCATCATCGACACCGAAATCCGTCGGATCTTTTGATCGATAGACGCGGGTCTGGGCGTTCTCGCCATAGTGCTGGGTCCGGAACAGGTAATAATAGCCCGACTGCCGGTGGTAATAGACAAAAGGACACTCGGCCGAATAGCTTCCTGTTCCCGCTTCGCCACCTTTGGCAACCGTCTTTGCATCGCTCCAGTGCAACAGGTCCGCTGATGTTCGTACCAGATCCGCATTGGACATGAGGTGCAAGGATGACCGATTTGCCGCCGAGGTGTCGGTTGCGTCGAAATTCGTTCCCGGATTTGCGGAATAATAAGTGTAGAATATTCCATTGACACGGATCGTCATCGGGTCGCGGGTGCCGAACCCGTCGGAGAAAATGCCGACCTTGCCGTCCGCCGACAGCCGACGCTCAAACGTCTTGCCGTCCCGGCTGGTCGCGACCGCGATATGATCGCCGACGCCATAAAACATCACATATTGGCCCTGATATCGTATCACATGGGGGGCTTGCAGCATCCCTTCGACCTCTCCCAGCTTGGGTTCGGAGGTCATCACAATCCCCATCGGCCGCCAGTCGCGATCGGTCAGGTTTTTGGCCTCCCAGCGATAGAAAAGGCGTGTCCAGCCGGGATAGGCGGTCGATCGGATGCAGGACCACAATTGCCATGTCCCATCCGCTGCCTGCCAGACCGCAAAATCAACAGGTTGTTGGCGATCGGTCGTGAACCGGCCCAGATCCGGGCTCCCGGCAATCTGCACCCATGGTCCTTCGATTTTTGGAATCTGAACAGCATCCGCCGCTCCGGCGGTTTGAGCAAATCCGGCGAGCAGCAAAAATAGGAATACGAGTCGGGCGAACATCTGCTTGGCAACCATGGCTTTCTCCCCTGGGAGCCGCCTATTGCCCGACCCAGACGGCCAAAATTGCGAAGGCCAGCAGCAGTATCGGCAAAGCGCCTTTTGCCGACAATTGCCAGCCTGTCAGGACATGATATTTCGCCTTAAGCTCGCACCTGTCCAGCACCAGTAACAAATTCCGCATCTTCATACCCCTAATAACGGCGTTGCAGCCTCATTCCGCAAATAGGGTGATGCGCGGCCCAGTGGCGAACAAGGGGTTGTTGCGGCCCTCGCCAAAAATCAAGAGAACTTGATGCTCATTGGCGAGCGGTCGCGATTGTGGCTTCGACCAGCAGGTCCAATGTATCGATCACGGGCGCATTCACTTTATCCGGTGGCCCAATGATCGAAAGCTCCGTGCAGGCGATCAAAAAAGCCTCGGCGCCGGCAGCGTCGAGCATTGCCGCAACCGTCGCGTAGTCTTTCCGGTGCTGATCGCTCAATTGGCCGGCCTTGACCGCCTTGATGACGCCAAGCAACGCGTCCTCACAGGGCTGTTCGGGATACAGCGCCTGCAGGCCCGCTTGTTCAAAGCGCGCACTGTAGAGGCCGACCAGGCGAACCGCCGGAGAGGCCAAAAGACCGATGCGCCGCGGCCGGGTATCGGCCGCGAGCAGCTTTTTCACGGAAAGGTCGACCATGTCCAGCAAGGGAATCTCCACGCTGCAGGCGATCTGCGGAAGGTAATGGTGCGCGGTATTGCAGGGGACGACCAGAAAATCCGCGCCTTGCCTCTCCAGGCCCTTGGCCATTTCGCAAAGCACCGGCGCCGGATCTTCGCCCATCCCTTCGATCAAGGCCGCGATGCGCGACGGAATTTTGGGATTGTTGTCCACCAGGACATGCAGATGATCCTTGTCGTCATGCGCCGGCGTTGCCGCGATCAACCGGCGCAGGAAGTCGACAGTGGCCTCCGGCCCCATCCCGCCGATGACTCCGACGATCTTTTCGCCACGGTGCATGGGGTCTCAACAATAGCCCGGCAATTCGAACGCGTCGGGATAGCCGAACAAGCCGGCAGATCCGCCAGTATGGAGGAACACCACGTCGCTGTCCTTGGCAAAAAAGCCTTTGCTCACCTGATCGATCAGACCGTCCATTCCCTTGCCGCTATAGACGGGATCCAAGAGAATCCCTTCGGTCCGGGCGACCAGCTTCAGCGCTTCCCGCATTCCCGGCGTGGGAACGCCATAGCCGCCGCCGACATAATCGCAATTCGCCACGACATGATCGCGTTTGACGATGCCGGACAAGTTCATATGGTCCGCCGTGCGGCAGGCAAGATCGTAGACCGACTGTTCCTGTTTCTCCTTGGGTGCCCGCACGCCGATACCCAAGACCGGAATTGCCGAATTCAGCGCTACCAGCCCGGTGACTAGACCCGCCTGGGTACCGGCACTGCCTGTGGCATGCACGACATGCGCGATTTTCAGACCCGTATCATTCGCCTGGGACACAAGCTCGAGCGCGGCATTGACGTAACCCAATGCGCCAACGGGATTGGACCCTCCACCGGGAATGACGTATGGGTTTTTGCCTTTCTCCCGCAAATCCGATGCCAGTGCTTCCATCTCGGCATTCATGTCGGCACCGCTGGCGCGCTTGGAAACGGTGGCGCCATGAAGCCGGTCGAGCAGCACATTGCCATTGAGCGTATAGTCCGGCGACTGATTTCCCGTCCGGTCCTCAAGCAAAAGATGGCATGCCATGCCGAATTTTGCCGCCGCGGCGGCGGTCTGGCGCGCATGATTGGACTGTGTCGCGCCTTGGGTGATGATGGTATCGGCGCCTCTTGCTTTTGCCTCGCCCATCAGGAATTCGAGCTTGCGGGTCTTGTTGCCGCCGGTCGACAGGCCCGTGCAGTCGTCCCGCTTGATCCAAAGACGCGGACCGCCCAAATGCCTGGACAGCCGCTCCATCGGCTCCAAGGGCGTGCTCAGATGGGCGAAGCGGAGGCGCGGAAAGCGGGAAAGATGCATTTCGGCTCCTGGAAAGCGTTTGAATGCCGGCGGCAGACCGAGATATCGCGTCTGCGTATACCATCCAGGACGCCGATCCAAAAGGCGGCTCTGTTGCAACCGCCAATTCCCATCGCGAATGCCGGGAGATGGCGGCGTGGACGCGGAGACGACAGTGCACTAAATAGGTGCGCGGGGAAGCGACAAACAACCCGCCGGGGATGGATCAAGTGCCAAGGGCCGCGCGAAAGTTGACGCTTTCGCCACCCAATGCGGTGCTCGCGATATTGTGCGCGATGTATTTCCTTTTCTTCCTCAATCGCACCAATCTCGCGATCGCCGGGCCCGGCGTCCAGGCCGAGCTTGGCCTCAGCAACACCGATCTGGGTCTGGTCTTTGCCGCTTTCGGGATTCCCTATGCGCTGCTCCAGCCCTTGGGCGGCGCGGTCGGCGACAAATTCGGGCCGCGCAAGACCCTCGCCGTTTGCGCCTTGACCGTCTGCATCGCGACGGCATGGGTCGGTGCCGCAGCCGGCGTCGTTTCGCTCTTTCTGGCGCGTCTTCTTCTTGGCATTGGCGAGGGCGCTGGCTTTCCGACTGCCACACGCGCCATGACGGCCTGGACGCCAAAGCGCCGCTGGGGCTTTGCACAGGGCATCACGCACACTTTTTCACGCATCGGCAATGCCGCCACCTCCCTCATCGTTGCCGGCCTGATCGCCATATTCGCCTGGCGCGCAGCCTTCTTTCTGCTGGTTCCCATCACACTCGCATGGGCTGTCCTATGGTTCTGGTATTTTCGCGACGATCCCGCCACCCATCCATCGATGACGCCGGAGGTGCTGGCGCAACTCGCCCCGCGCGGGCGTGGCGCCGCCAAAACCGCAATTCCCTGGTTGGCATTGGGACGCCGCATGGCGCCCGTAACCCTGGTCGATTTCTGTTACGGCTGGTTCCTGGTCGTCTTCCAAACCTGGATACCGAATTTCTTCGTCCAGAATTACGGCCTCAACCTCAGCAAGACCGCACTCTTTTCCACCGCCGTCCTGTTCGCCGGCGTCATCGGAGACACGGTAGGCGGAATCCTCACCGACGTGATCCTGCATCGCACTGGAAATATCCTGCTGGCAAGACGCGGTGTCATCGTCCCCGGATTCCTGGGCGCGTGCCTATTCATGATTCCGGTCGTTTTCACCAGGGACCTGATGGCGGCAACAATTTGCCTGTCGCTTGCCTTCTTTTTCGCGGAATTGATCGTGGCGCCCATATGGGCGCTGTCGATGGACATTGCACCAGGCTATGCCGGCACGGCAAGCGGCATGATGAATTTCGGCTTCGGCCTTGCCAGCATCGTGTCGCCGATATTCTTCGGCTACACGATCGAGCGCACGCAGAACTGGACGGTCGCGCTCAGCGTCTCCATCGCCATACTGCTGCTGGGCGCTTTGCTCGCATGTTATCTTCGCCCGGACAAACCGTTCATCGCGCCCGAAAAGGGATAACAATTCAGCCTTTAGGGTCTGTTACCAGGTGCGTTGACACGTCAAGGGCCGCTGCCGGATGGGGGGATCAATTCGCCGTTTCGCCATAGGCGATCCGCCAGATTCGGCCCTTATTGGAATCCGCCACATACAGCGCGCCGTCCGCTCCCACCGCAACCCCCACCGGCCGGTAGGCGGCGGTGCTGACATTCTTATCGCCCGAAGTCGGACCCGCAAACCCGTCGATAAATACGCTCGGCTTTCCGGCGCGGTCGCCGGCGAAGGGAACGAAAACGACATTGTATCCGGCATGTCCCTCCGGCAGGGGGGCGCCTTCACTGCCATGCATCGCCAGAAACGCGCCACCGCGATACATGCGGGGAAAGCGGCTGCCGTTGTAGAACGCCAAATCCAGGACGGCGGGCCTGCGAGGCTGAAAGGCCGCCACCGCCGTCGCATAGTTGGCCTGGTCCGGAGATTTTTTGCCGTCGCCGCCATATTCCGGCGCCATCAGCCGAAGTTTGCGATTGCCATCATAATATGAATAGGGCCAGCCCATATCCGTGCCTTTGACGACACGAAACATCTCGTCCGGTATGGCGTCGTCATCGGAGGCGCTGGCAATGTCCGGAAAGGTCGCGTGGGTGCCGTCGCGGCCGTGCATCGCGCTGTACAGACCGTCTCCCTCATGCCAGTCCAAAGCGCTCGAATTGCGGATGCCGGTTGCGTAATGTTCGCCATCCTTGAATGACTGCCCGGATTTGGCGGCGTCAAAACGCCAGATTCCGCCTTTCACCTCAAGGTTCGGGCACGGCATCAACCCCACCGGCTTGCCACCCTTAGGGGCATTCGGATCGGTACAGATGTTGCCGCCACCGTCCAGCGAGACGAACAGGTTTCCCTTGCCGTCAAAAGCGATAGGATGATTGCTGGCCGCGAGGCCGTCGACCATCGTTTCGGGCGCCGCCACGGGCACCAAGGCGCTGCCATCCAGCGCAAAACGATAAATCCCCGTGCCCGAGGCTGCATAAAGCGCGCCCTTGTAGATGCGGATGCCCGTGCCTTGATCGACTGTGCTGAAATGCTCGACCTGGACAGCTTTGTGATCAGGGCCCTGGCGCAGCGCAATGATGCCGGCCGAAGGCTGATCCCGCCGATGCGATGTGGAGACGTAGATGTCGCCATTGTCCCGTATCGCCATATGGCGGATAGGGCCCAGTCCTTCCGCCACCACGCTGGCATGAAAGCCCGGGGGAAGCGTCAAGCCGTCGGGCTCGGACGCCAGCGCCAATGGACTGGATACGCACAAGGCAAATACAGTGGCGGCAATGGCTTTTGTCATTTCAACCCCCATTTTCCGGGCTGAAACCTAGGTCGATGAAATCGCAATGTCCAGCCGGCGCGGCCCGCAGAGTGCCTTATGGCGAGCCGGATTTCTACGCCGATCCCGGACGGCCCACCAACTGCCAGGCGTAAGTCCGTGCGTTAAACGCCGTCATGCGACGCCCCCCCGCGCTCACCAACCGCCCGGGCGTGAATGCAAGTCAGAAACGCCGCATGACTCCAGGCGAGATCCTTGGCGGAAGTTTGCGCCCCCGTTGCCTGGTCGAATTGCTCCGCCATCGATCCGCTGTCCGGCGTGAAGCGGCGAACGGTCTCCAGGAAAGCGTCACCGCGGGTCCGCTCGCCCATCCGATAACAGAACTCCGCGGCCCCAAGGGTGGAAAAGAAATATGCGCCGCCGGAATAATAATGGTCGCCGGCGTAACGCCCCATCGCCGGACCGGGGCCATGATGCCGATTGATGGCGTAACTGTCGCGGAACAAGCCGTCCAGCCGATCGAGCGTGGCGATGAGACGCAAATCGCAGGCCTGACGCGCATGATTGGCGGCCAGGACGACCGAGATGTCGAGCTCCTTGGCGGAGCGGCCCTGCGGCAGGATGCGCGAGCGGATATAGCTCTCGTCTTGCAGCCAGAATGTCTGCCGCAGATCCGTCAGCCTGTCCTTCTCCTGCTGGCATTCTGCCCACAATGGCTGGTCAAAGGACCGGCACCAAGCCGCCCCCGCAGCCAACGCCGCTTCACACACGCTGACGGTGTAATAATGCAATCCGATATCTTCCTCCCAGATGTCGAAACAGGGCTGGCGCGCATGCGCCAAAACGAATGCCAGATCCTGTTTCAGCAAGGATATCTCGGCTTCCCTTGTCGCTCCCCAGCGCAACAACGCCAGGGCTCGCAAGGCAGGCCCGTCATATTGCGGCCGGGGCCAATCGCTGATGTCCAACGTGCCATCGGGATTGACGCGGGTCTCGGCCAAGATCGCATCGCCATGAGCATGGCCGATATCCCGGCGCAGAAAGCGCACAAAATCCGGCGCGGTCGCCGCAGCCCAATCCGCCGGCATCCGGCGACCGTCCAGCCGGGACAGAGCCAAGCTGAAATCCACAAAGTCCTGGAACAAGCGCCCCGATCCGGGCACGGCGTCGCGCACCAGCGCCAACGCATCCATCACCGGCGCGCTGTCGCGAAACCAATGGAAAAAATAGTCGGGATCTGGATCATAGGAGGCCGGCACCGGTGAAGCCACGACCGAGCCCTTTGCCGGCACGATGACCTGACCAAATCCCAGCCGGCTTTTCACCACCGGAGCCGAGATGCTGCGCAACAGGCCCGCAATCGCATGTTCTCGCTGCCGGGCAATCCATTCTTCAAGCACTGTCGACTCGAAAATGAAAGCCAAGCTGGGTGAGCCCATGGCGCACTTCCGGCACCGACATGAAAAGGTTCCACAGCAATCCGCTGCGGTAATTTTCGATCATCACGATGATGGGAGCCTGGTCTATGGCGAGGAAAGTGTCGGCGTGCCAGCCGCGAGAGGGATTGAAGGCATCTGTAAAGCCGTAACGGCCCCAAATCCGGTCGCCATAACCCGTCAGAAAATGCCGCAATGCCTTCATGGCCTCCCGTGGTGCATAGGGAAAACTGGATAACGCCGCGGTGGGTGAGATTGTGCCATTGTCATTGTTGGGAGCGTGGGCGTCATATCCGGAAGGGTCGTCGCTCGCCGTCAGGCCCCAGCACGCCGCGCCATAGCCGGCAAAATCACCCGGATTGGCGATGCAATGCGCCAGGTTGATTTTCGTATGCGCCACATTCTGTTCCCAATAATCGGCATGGGCATCGCCAAGGCCATGCGGATCAAGCCCGCAAAAGGAATAATGGGCAAAGAATAGAGGACCGCCCAGAGGCGGGCCCAGCGGCAACACGATCCCCAAAGTGGAATTGCCGTTGCGATAATCCGGGCCGGCACAAAAGCCGTCCCTGTAAATTTCCGGCGTGATGGCATGACCGGGTGATGCCGCTGCCAGGACATAGCTGATCAGGCACTCGTTCCAGCCGCGAATGGCGTGGTTCATTTTGAAGTCGTGCCGCGGGCTCCAGTGCCATGTCAGGACCTGCTGGCCCGGCTGGACATGCCAATCCCATTCCACCGTTTCCCAAAGCGCCGTGATACGGCTGCGCAGACTTGCCTCTTGCGGACGATCGAAATAGCGCCGGGCGGTCAGGAGTCCCATCATCAGAAAGGAGGTTTCCACCAGATCGCCGCCATCATCTAAGGGGCCGAAGGGAATGGTGGCTCCGCTGGCGCCATCCAAAAAATGCGGATAGACACCGTGATACCGCACTGCCCGTTCCAGCGCGTCCAGCATCCGGGACAGCCGTGTCACAGCCGCTGCTCGCGACACCCAGCCGCGCGCCACTGCGACCACCAACGCCATCAATCCAAAGCCCGAGCCGCCAACCGCGACCAGACTATCCTGGGCATCCCCATCCTGCCGGTTGCGGTCGCGGGCAAGCCCGCTAGCAGGCTCCGCCCCTTCCCAGAAGAACCGGAAGGTCTGCCTTTGGAGTTCTTCCAGCAACGCCGCGTCCGGCAAGGCGGCCAGCGCGGCTGGCGATGCTTCAGACATGCGATTTTTCCGGCGGTTTGACATGGTCCAGGGCATCACACTCGACGAGCGCCCGCCGAAATTCCGCCACGCGCAGCAGTGTGGCGCGCCAGTCCGCGATGCTGCTGAAATTGTCCACATACCAGCGCAGGGACAACTGCACCTGGTTGAAGGCGCCCACCGCCATCATCATGCCCCCGAAAGACAGCGTCCCGCCGAAATAGGCGGGCGCCGCCACCAGGATGGGCGCTACGAGCATAAGCCAGCCGTAACCGGCCGTGACCCAGGTCAGGTTGGTGAGGCCGAACGCCAGCCGCCACATCGCGGCCAGCACCCCGTTCAGACGATCCAGGATTTTTCGGCGGGCGGCGTGGAGGCTCCTGTCGCGCGCAGGAACGGCTAAGACGTGCTCATTGGTGCGCATCAGCGCCGCGCGCAGTTCCGACTCCCGTTGATAGCGCTGGGCATTGCGCGACACCAGGGTATGGCCGACCCAGTAACTCAGCAAAGACGCGGAGATGGCATAAATAACGGCCGCCCATACCATGTAACCGGGAATTACATAGACATGGCCGAATAGGGGTAAGCTGAAGCTGCCTGAGACGCGCCACAACACGCAAATGAAAGTGACCACCAGGACGGTGGCCTGCATCAGTTCCACGCCCAGATCGCCGGACAGTTCGGTAAGATGACGGGCATCCTCATGCATGCGTTGATCGGGATTGATGCCGATGGCGCCCGCCTCGGAAAGGCGCTGCGCCCGATTGGGCTTGAGCCATTCCTGGACCAGATCCTGGGTCAGTCCCTGGCGCAGCCACAGTTTCATGGTTTCGGAAAAAAACCGCTGCACCACATTCAACACCAGCAAAACACCCACGATGACCGCAAAGACGGTCAATTGAACCCAAAAGCCATTCAGGTCCCGACGCGTGAGCGCGTCGTAAAAGGGCTGGTTCCAGCGATTGAGTCGTATCTGGGCATAGGTCGTGGCGACGACAACAGAAAATATGGCACCGCCGATGCCGAAGAGCCTGTTGCGCAACGGCGACAACAGCAGGGCGCGCATCATCATGTTCAGCTGGGACAGCAGATCGGCTTGGCCGGAAATCCGTGACCGCGCTGGCTTATCTTCGAACATTGCTGCTTTTCTAACATTGCGGGCTGCGAAACGGCATGAAAAAACGTAACATTTGCCCGTGTTGCACTGCAGGAAAGCCATGGAACGCACCGATCGCCTGCTCTCGGAAATGACTTTGGCCGAAAAACTCGGCCAGTTGACAATGATAGCTGCCGATTATGCGGTGACCGGGCCGGTGATCACGCCCTATTCGGAAGATGCGATCCGCTCGGGCGCCATCGGCAACCTGCTGAACCTTTATGGCGCGGGGGCCACGCAACGCATTCAAAAAATCGCGGTCGAGGAATCGCGTCTGGGCATTCCGCTGCTGCTGGGATTTGACGCGCTGCATGGCCAGCGCACCGTCTTTCCCATTCCCCTGGCGGAAGCAGGATTGTTCGATCCCGTGACCTGGGAAGCCACGGCGCGCATTGCGGCGGATGAATGCGCCGGTGATGGGCTCAACATGACGTTTGCACCGATGCTGGACGTCTCGCGCGATCCGCGCTGGGGCCGCATCGCCGAAAGCCCGGGAGAAGATCCTTTCGTGGCTTGCACCTTTGCCCGTGCCAAGACGCATGGCTTTCAAAGCGCCAGCTTGGCCGCGCCGCACACCGTCGCGGCCTGCGCGAAGCACTTTGCCGCTTACGGCGCCGTCACGGCGGGCCGGGAATATGCGCCAACCGATATGTCGGACGTCCTATTGCGTGAGACCTACCTGCCGCCATTCGAGGCGGCGGTGGAAGCAGGCGTTGCCGCCATCATGCCGGCCTTCACCGATCTGAATGGCATTCCGCTGACGGCGCATGTTCCGCTTCTTCGGGACGTGCTGCGGGGAGAATTCGGCTTTGATGGCGTCATTGTGAGTGACTATCACGCTATTGCCGAGCTGTTGAACCACGGCGTCGCCGGCGATCTTGCCGAAGCGGCAGCCCTGGCGCTCAAGGCCGGTGTGGACATCGACATGATGTCGGATTCCTACCGTCTTGGACTGCCCGAGGCACTGCAGCGCAATTTGGTGGCAATGGATGAGATCGATGCGGCCGTGCGTCGGGTTTTGCTGCTGAAGGAACGGCTTGGCCTGTTCCAGGATCCCTATCGGCGCGGCCGCGCGGATACGGGCGTGACGGTCCAAAGCCGGGCACTGGCACGCGCCGTCGCTGCACGCACGCTGGTTCTGCTCAAGAATGCCGGAAACGTCTTGCCGCTGGCCGCGCGCAAGATCGCTGTGCTCGGTCCGCTGGCGGATGCTGGCGGTGAGATGCGCGGGCCTTGGGGTGGCGCCGGACGTCCGGAGGATTGCGTCAGTGTTCTACAAGGCCTTAAAGATGCGGGGCTTGACGTGCGCCACGCACCGGGCGTCGCGATCGATGAGAGCGATGTATCGGGCATCGCAGGCGCGCTTGATCTTTGCGCGGACGCCGACGCGATTCTTCTTTGTCTTGGGGAAGCCGCGCTGATGAGCGGCGAAGCCGCAAGCCGGGCTTATTTGGGCCTGCCGGGCAGGCAGCAGGATCTGGCCGATGCGGTGTTCGAGAAAGCCGCGGGCAAGCCGGTCATCGTTGTTCTTTTTTCCGGACGTCCCCTGGCGGTTCCCGAGCTGGTGTCGCGGGCGCATGCCATGCTGGCGGCATGGTTTCCCGGATGCGAAGCCGGTCACGCCATTGCGGACGTCCTGATCGGCAAGGTTTCACCGAGCGGCCGCACCCCTGTGAGCTGGCCGCGCGCCGTGGGTCAGGTCCCAATCTTTTTTGGGGAGCGGCCGGGAGGACGGCCCTTCAATCCCAAGGACCATTTCACCAGCCATTACAGCGATGTCGACAATACACCCCTCTTCCCGTTCGGGCATGGCCTCAGCTATGGGGATTTTGAACTGTCGAACCTGCGCGTGGAGGCCGGCGATCTGTTGACCGTGAAGGTGGACGTGACAAATCGCGGCGCTCGGGTGGCCGAGGAAACGCTCTTTCTGTTTCTCAACCAGAAAAAACCGGGGGTGACACGCCCCCTCCTGGAGCTGAAAGACTTCGGCAAAATCGCCCTGCCCCCATCCGGGCAAGGCACGGTCACATGGACCTTGCCGCGGCCGGCAGCACCGGCCGAACTGTTTGTCGGGCCCAACGCGGCGGTCTCGTCTTTGCTGTCCCTTTCGATCTGATGGAGGCATGCGGCGTGCCGGCAGTGCCCCGCGGCATGAATTCGTCAAAAGGGCAATATCGCCCGACTTCACGGACAGCGCCCGGACTGCGCCACGAAAGTCGTTCCGTTCAAGCCGGCCTAGGCCGGCGTGTCGCTGGATATCGGAGCCAGGGACACAGGCAACTCACACGGACAGCCTGAAGACGGGATCACCGCCAAAACGAATGGCCAGGGCTTTCCCAATTCCCGGCACCGCTTCAATTCCCGCCGCAGTTGCGGATAGGTCAAAACGCCGAATGGCATGTAGCTAAGGACCGATCTCAGTGCGACCTCCACTTTCAAAAAGTAATGACCGCAGGAGGTGACAGCACGTCATTTGCTTTGCTCCGCCCTTATACGGTACGGGGAACAAAGAACGCGGCGCACTGGCCGACCTGATATGTTGCGAGCAAACTTCCACGTCGCCGGGGAAGTGCTCGTCCAGGGTATAGGAAGGTACTGTGGCGATCGCCCCTTCGCCCGGTTACCAAACGGCCCCTGAAATTCACTGTTTCACTTCTATAGCGCGCAAACAATGCAAAAAGGGTTACTGTTTGCTTCGGTTGCAGAGTTCCTTGCATGGAACTCCCGGGGGCAGCGGGCGCCGGTCGAACCACACGCAGTTCTTATGGCAAAGGAAAAGCTATGGAGATGGCAAACCATCCGGCATTGACCGCAGGATAGCGTTACAGGGCACGCTGGGTGCCGGACTGGTCACGGCATTGCCGCAGGCCGGCTTGGCGGCACCTGCGCCCGTGGCAGCCCAAATCGATGCCGCTCAAACCAGCCCGCCAATCACCAAATACATGTATGGCGCGCTGATCGAGCATATCGGCGGGCTGATAAATTACAGCCTGTGGGCGGAGGCGCTGGACGATAGAAAGTTTTTCTATCCCGTCGATTTTCAACCCCCGCCTGCCGCTGCGCGTCCCGGATTGCGGGCCGCGGGCCGCAAATGGACCCCGATGGGAAGAGAGTCCGTCGTAGCGATGGACACTGCCAATGCCTATGTTGGCGAACACAGTCCCGTTGTGGCCTTGGCAGGCGCTTCACCGCGCGGGTTGCAACAGGACGGAATCAGCCTGGCAAACGGCAGGGGATATTCCGGCCGCATTGTCATTGCGGGCGATCCGGGCGCGCGCGTCACCGCCACATTGATATGGGGAGAAGGCCCGGACGACAGGTTGAGCCAACCTGTTCCCGTGAAACAGGAATGGGCGCCGGTCCCTCTGCACTTCCTCCCGCGTGCCGCAACCACCAACGCCAGGCTGGAGATCGCCGGCACCGGCACCGGCAGCTTTCGTGTCGGCGCGGTCTCGCTGATGCCGGACGACAATCTCAAGGGATTTCGCGCCGACACGATCGGACTGCTCAAGGCGATGAATTCGGGCTTCTGGCGTCTGCCCGGCGGCAACTTCGTGTCCGGCCATGATTGGCGCGATGCGATTGGCGATCCCGACAAGCGGCCGCCCATCAGCGACCCGGCCTGGCACGCGCCCCAGCCCAATGATGTGGGCACTGACGAATTGATGACCTTGTGCGAGCTGTTGGGCGTGGAGCCGTATCTGTGCGTGGACACCGGCTTCGGCTCGGCCCGGGAAGGCGCCCAGCTGGTGGAATATTGCAATGGCGCCGTCACCACGCCGATGGGGGCCATGCGCGCCGCCAATGGCCATCCCGAGCCTTACAAAGTGAAATATTGGAACATCGGCAATGAAATGTATGGCTATTGGCAGATGGGCTACATGGCGCCGGAGCATTACATGCTCAAGCACAACCTGTTCGCCAAGGCAATGCGCAAAGCCGATCCGAGCATCACCTTGATCGCGATCGGGGCCATGCCGGACGAGATGACTATCGACCAATGTGCCTATTACATCGATCCGCATACACGCCAGATCGTCG
>DATBCP010000093.1:0-3613 GCA_036270435.1 Rhizomicrobium sp.
GCGGTTCATTGCGCCAAGACCTATCTGCAGGATCTGGCCGCGAATGCCGAGTTTCCGCGCGGCGCGCCGGTGCTGTTCTTTTCCTTGGAAATGGCGGCGCAGCAGCTCTCGGCGCGTATTCTCTCCGAACAGGCCGAGATCGAAGTGTGGAAAATCCGTAACGGCAAGTTCAGCGAGACGGAATGGGAGAAGTTCGTTCTCACCATGCAGGATCTTTCCACCCTGCCGCTTTACATCGACGATTCCGGCGGCATCTCCATCGCCCAGATCGCGGCGCGGGCGCGGCGCCTGAAGCGGGAAAAGAATATAGGGCTGATCATCATCGACTATCTGCAGCTGGTCGAGCCGTCGCGCCGTCATGACAACCGGGTGCAGGAAATCACCGAAGTCACCAAGGGGCTCAAGACCCTGGCCAAGGAGTTGAACATCCCGATCCTGGCCTTGTCGCAGCTGTCACGCGGTGTCGATGCCCGCGATGACAAGCGTCCGGTGCTGTCGGACTTGCGCGAATCCGGCTCGATCGAACAGGATGCGGACGTGGTAATGTTCGTCTTTCGCGAGGAATATTACCTCAAGTCGCGCGAGCCCGAGGCCGGCACGCCCGAGCATGCCAAATGGATGGACAAGCTGGACCGCGCCACCAACCGCGCCGAGGTGCTGGTGGAAAAGCACCGCCACGGTGCAACTCGATCGATCGAGTTGGTGTTTGAGGGGAGTTTCACGCGATTCAGCAATATGGCGCAGGACCAAAGTTCTTCTGCTTAGCAATCGTCAAAGCCTGCTTTGTTGAAGCAGCAGTCAATTCCTCCTTCTTTCACGCTAAAGTCGAAAGAAGAAGTTCCAGCGAGACTTGACGAGCAACTTAATCAGCCGTGGTCATCGCCACGAACTTCGCCCCCCCGAGCAACGCCGCGATCTGCTGCGGCAACAGCTTCAGGTCATAGGCGAAGCGCACCGCTTCGCGCTTCACATAGGTGGGGCTGAGCCCGCGCAAACCCACCCGCGTGGCTTCGATGTCGGATTTCTCGCCGACGAAATCCTCTTGCCGCGCGATGGCCGGCACCAGCTGCCAGGGCGAAAGCCGGGCGAACAGTCTGGAATTGTTTGGATTGAACAACAGGTGATCTACGGCCAAGTCAAAACGCGTCTCACGCAGCAGCAACGCGGCCGCTTCGCGCGACAGGATATAGGCGGCGGCGCCGGTATGGCGCGACAGCATGCGGCCCAGTTGGAAGCCATCCAGAGTCGGACACAGGTCGCGCAACAACACACGCTGGCCGGCAGGCCCGTAATGTTCCAGCTTCACCACCGCCGCCTGGGACGGTATCCAACCGTCATCACGCAGCAGCCTGGGCGCGCTGGGGCTGAGCCGCACATCGTCTTCCAGAAAAGCGGCATGGCGGTCCGGTGTGGCCAGAAAGTTTTCCCAAGCCAGGTGGTGGGAGAGAAGGCAGGCTTTGTCCCCTTTGGGGATCTCCCCCAGCGGTCCGCGGTGCGCAAACCAGCGGTCGATGGCTGCCGGATCGGCCGCCAGCGCGTCGACCGCCTCCACCCGCTCCAGGTCAAGGCCCAGCAGCCCGGCCTGGCGGGTCATGGCCGCCAGCCGGTCGGGGCGCCGCTCCAGGTTGATCAGATAGGTCCGCATGGGGGTCACCATGACGGGCGCGTTAGCATTTTTACCGCTTTACCGCCATTGGCGGCCCCGCTCCCGGGGCCCCCTGTTTTGTGGGCATCGGCGCTTCTATATGTTGGCGAACCGGGGGAAGCGTTTGTGACGGATTATCAGGCTTGGCCAGCGAAATTGTTCTGACGCACCCCTTTTTGCGTCCCGGAACCAGCCCGGTGGGGCTGGACGAACGGCGGCGGAAGACCCTGTGGCGCACCGCTTCCTGGATGCTGGTGGCGCTGCTGCATGTCCTTTTCTTTTTTGCCTTCGTCCTGGGTATCCGCCCCTTCGACTTTCACAACCGTCCCATTGTCGAGACCATCCTGACCTTGCCGATGGCCGGCAACAATCAGCGGGAACGGCAAACCGTCAATCCCGAGCCCCTGGTCAACACAGCGCCACGCATGCTGGCGCCGCCCATCACCATTCCCAAGCCGCCGCCAATCCTGCAGGAAAGGAAGGAGAACCAGCCGGGCGCGGGGCAGGGCCCGGTCGATGTGCTTGGGGCGGTGGGGCGCGAGCTCGCCTGCAGCGCCGGCAGCTGGGAGCATCTCACGATGGTCGAGCGCCAGCGATGCGGCATTTATCCCTGGCGCGGCATGAAGCTGCCCAATGGGACATTGGTGATGGTGCCTACCACCCAGCTGCCGCGACTCAAGGAAATGCCCGACACCGAATTCAGCGTCAATTCCGGCGCCGACCAGGTCACGGCGCAAATGCGCAGCGGCATCATCCCCGGCCAGGGCGGCTGTCCCATCCTGCAGAACACGCCCTGCCTGCATGCCACACCGAACATGCGCTCTGCCACGGGTGACCGTTGATGGAGGCGCTGCGCCGCCCCGCTTCGGATATAAGGGGAGCCATGGGCGAGGGGATCACAGACTTTCAGGCGGCGCGCCTGACCGTGCGGCTGGGGGCGATCGTTGCCAACTACCGCACCTATCGCCGCATGACCGGACCTACCGCGGTTGCGGCGGTGGTGAAGGCTGATGCCTATGGCTTGGGGGCCGCCAAAGTGGCGCCGGCCCTGGCGCAAGCCGGTTGCGATTCTTTTTTTGTCGCGCGGCTGGAGGAAGGTGTTGCCTTGCGCGCGCATGTGCCCAAGGCGCGCATTTTTGTGCTGGACGGCGCCATGCCCTCCTCTGTGCCGGCGCTGATCCGCTTTTCCCTGACGCCGGTGCTGAACAGCCTGGCGCAGGTCGCCGCCTGGTCGGCCGCGGCAGGCACGGGCGCGAGCGCGCTGGACGCGGTGCTGCATGTCGATACGGGCATGAACCGGCTGGGCCTGCCGCAAGAGGAATTGGCGATCCTGGCGGCGGAGCGTGCCAAGCGCCTTGCGGGTCTCAATCTGGTTCTGGTGATGAGCCATCTGGCTTGCGGCGACGAGCCGGACAACAAGATGAACGTCCGGCAGTTGTCGCGCTTCCGCCAGGCGCTCGCCATGCTGCCGCCGGTGCCGGCGAGCCTGGCCGCCAGCCATGGCGCGATGCTGTCGCCGGATTACCACTTCGACCTGGTGCGGCCAGGCGTGGCGCTGTATGGCGCCGATCCGCAAAAGCCCGAAGGTCATGCCGATGGGGCCAAGCCCAACCTGATGCAGACGGCGGCCCTTCTCACCGCCCGGGTGTTGCAGCTCCGCCGAATTGACTTAAGGGAAAGCGTTGGCTACGCAGCCACCTTTCACGCCAAAAGGCCCAGCATGATCGCCACCATCGCGCTTGGATATGCCGACGGCATGCCCCGCGCCCTGTCCAACAAGGGCGTTGCCGCCATTCGCGGTGCGCGCGTGCCGGTGGTGGGCCGCGTCTCCATGGATCTGATGACCCTGGACGTCACTGACCTGGACGAACCGCCGCATGTGGGCGAAACGGTCGAGATCATGGGCGATACGATAGCCTTAAGCGAAGTGGCGATGCGCGCCGGCACCAACGAATATGAAATCCTCAC
>DATBCP010000094.1:0-4464 GCA_036270435.1 Rhizomicrobium sp.
CGCTCCGCTATGCATGGCTCGCCGGGGATGACAACAATGGGGACGCGGAAGCGTTAGCGAGAGTAAATGGCCACGCACTGCCCATAACTGCGGGCGAAGACTTTCTGCTGCGTCGTGGGATCGAAGTCATTGGCCGTCGCATCCTGGGTCGCCACGGCGCGGCAGAAATCGGCATTGGCGGGCGCGGCAGGCGCACTCGGCGCAGGCGCCGCGCTGGACGTCACGCTGGCCGCCGCATTCTGTGTTCGCGGCGCGGGCGGCGGCGATGCATCGGACGTCAGATCCGCGTCATCCGGTGCCGGATAAACATAGTTTAAGGCGCGGTCCCAGTCGGAGTCGGTGCAGCCCGCCAGGACGAGGCAGAAAGCCAAGGCAAAATGTTTCTTCATCAGCGGCGAACATAGAGGCGCGCACCGGCATTGCAAGTTACGCTTTGTTCCCGATACGGAAGGATCAGCCGCCCGCCAGCACTTCCTTGACCTTTGCGGCCAGCTGCTTGAGGCCGAAAGGCTTGGGCAGAAAGTGAATATTTTCCGAGTTCTGATCGTTGCGGCGGAAGGCCTCTTCGGCATAACCCGACATGAAGATCACCTCCATGTCCGGCTTGAGCGCCTTGACATGCCGCACCATGGTGGGACCGTCCATATTGGGCATCACCACATCGGTGATGACCAGGTCGATCTTGTCGCCATCGCGCTTGACGATCTCCAAGGCCTCCTCGCCGCCGCCGGCTTCCAGCACATTGTAGCCGCGCATGCGCAGCGCACGGGCCGCAAAGCTCCTCACCGCCTCCTCGTCTTCCACCAAAAGGATGGTGTCCTGGCCGGTGACGTCGCGCGCCACTTGGGGCGCGGCTTCGACCGGCGGGGCCTCGGACGCCTCGACCTTGCGGCGGGGCAGATAGATATAGAAACGGGTGCCCTTGCCCACTTCGCTTTCCACCGTGATGAAGCCGCCGGACTGCTTGACGATGCCATAGACGGTGGCCAAGCCCAGGCCGGTACCCTGGCCCACCGGTTTGGTGGTGAAGAAGGGATCGAAAATCTTGCTCTGAATCTCCTTCGACATGCCGGTGCCGGTATCGGCCACTTCGATGCGGACATAATCGCCGGTCGGCATGATCGCCGTACCAAAGGCGGTCGGGGTGCTCACGGTGTGGTTTGCGGTCTTGATGCTGACCACGCCGCCCGTCGGCATGGCGTCGCGGGCATTTACCACCAGGTTGATGATGGCATTGCCCAGTTGCGCTTCGTCGGCATGGACCGGCCACAGATCGGGCTCACGCTCCACATTCAAGGTGATGCCTTCGCCCACCAGCCGGCGCAGCATCTGCGCCAGCTCCCCGATCACATCGTTCAAGGCCAGGAGCTTTGGCTGCATGGTCTGCTTGCGGCTGAAGGCGAGCAGCTGGCTCACCAGGGCGGCGGCGCGCAGCGCATTCTGGTGCACCTCGTTGATTTCCTTGAACGAGGGATCGCCCGCCAGGTGGCGCATCAAAAGGAATTCGCAATTGCCGATGATGACGGTCAAGAGATTGTTGAAGTCGTGCGCCACGCCGCCTGCCAGCTGGCCCACCGCCTGCATTTTCTGCGATTGGGCGAATTTTGTTTCCAGCGCCTTTTGTTCGGAGACGTCCAACAGATACAGGACCACCCTGGCGTCTTTGGGGTCGCTGCCGACAAGGAGCGGACTGGCGAACAGTTCGGCCATGCGGTCCTCGCCGCTGCCCGACTTGTGAACACGCAGCTCCACGGCCTTGAGTCCGGCCTCGCCCCTGGCAGCGCGGGCGATCAAGTCCATCACTTGCGCCCGTTCGCCCTGATCCACCAGCATGCCGAAATTCTGGCCTGCCAGGCTTTGGGAGGCGCCGAAGAATTTCGCCAGCGCCTGATTGGCTTCGCTGATCACGCCCGCCGCGTCGGCAAAAGCCACGCCCATCGGCGCATCGCGGAACAGATCCGACGCACTGCCGGCGGATGGCGCGACGACCGGCTCGGAAGCCGGCGCCTTGGCCGGTTCGGGCTGGCGCACATCTGACATGGGCGGCATGGGCGGCACGGGCTGTTTGGGCCGTGCCCCGGCGCTGGCCGCGAGCCTGGGGGTGAACCACCAGGCGGTCTGTTTGTCCGGCAAGGAACGCACGGCGGCGACGATTTCCAGACCGGGCATCACCACAAAGGATTCTTCCCGCGCACGGCCTTCGGCGGCGTCGCGCGACAGCCGGTAGAGCACCGCGGCACTGGGCTCGCCCGCGAGCGCCAGCTCGGGCGGAGGCGGCGCCTCGGTCTCGCTGGCGCCCGCCATGCGGCGATAGACGGAATTGCAGTCCAGAACCGCGCCGCCGTCTCCGGTGATGGCCCAGGCAATATTGGCTTTGGCTGCGGCCTCGGCGACACGCAAGGCATCCTCGGCGGCGCGGCCGCGATGGGGCCACACCGCAACCAGCAAGAGGATTGCCACAAGGCCAATGCCGAGCAGGAGCGCATAGCCGGCAAAGCCCGCAGCTTGAGGGGCGGAAATGGTCAGGCCGGCAGCCACCAGGGCCAGCAGCAGGAAAGCCAGAGCGGCCCAGCGCCAAGGTCCGGCCGGCACGCCCAGGCCGGGGGCTGACATAGGTTTAGCGGTCGTCATCCCTTAACAATACAAGATTCGGTTAACCAATCCTTTCCAACCATAACTATTTGGAAAGATTGGTTAATTCTGGAACTCGCGAACGCCGTTCGGGGCTGCTGTATGCAATCTCGTTAACGGCCGAATCACGACGGGCAGGCACGACGAACGCACGGCACAAAAGAACCGCGCCTAGGAAGCACGTGCCGGTAATTTGCCTTGCAACCGCATGACATACCCGATCACTTGCGCGACGGCTTTGAAATGCTCGGTCGGAATGGGATCATCGATCTCGACCGAGGCATACAAGGCGCGCGCCAGGGGCGGGTTTTCCACCACCGGCACGTCATTTTCCTCCGCCACGGCGCGGATGCGCAGCGCCAGCGCATCAATGCCCTTGGCGACACAGACCGGCGCCGCCATTTTGCCGCTCTCATATTTGAGCGCCACCGCATAGTGGGTCGGGTTCATGATCACCACGCTGGCCTGCGGCACCTGGGCCATCATGCGTTTCCTGGCGCGCTCGTGGCGGAGCTGGCGGATCTTGGCCTTGATGATGGGATCGCCTTCATTCTGGCGATATTCTTCTTTGATCTCCTGTTTGGACATGCGGTTGCGCGCCATGAAGCGCATGCGCTGCCAGAAATAATCGAACCCCGCGATGACGCCCAGTGAGGCGAGCGACGCCATCAGCACCTTGAACAAGAGCCGCGACATGTCGCCGAGAACCGCAACGGTGGATTGATTGAGGATGGATTCCAGGCCGCCCCGCTCGGGCCAAAGCTGGGTCCAGATCGCCACTCCGACCACCGCGATCTTGGCCAGGCCCTTGAGCAGGTTGATCCAGCCTTCCACCCCGAACAGCCGCTTGAAGCCCGCCAGGGGCGAGATTTTGGCGAGGTCCGGCGCGATCTTGTCGAAGGAAAAACTGGGCCGGCTCTGGAGCATATGACCGGCAAGTCCGGCAGCGATCATGACCGCGAAAAACGGAGCAACGGTGATGGCGACTTTGGGCAAAAGCAGGCGCATCATCGCCTGAAGACCGGCCTCGTCCACGCTCATGGTCTCGGGTTGCTGCAAAAACAGGCTCAAGGAGCGCGCCAGGCTGACGGCGGCATATTTGCCGAACATGGCGATGGCCAGCGTGCCGCCGCCCAAAAGGATGAAGGTGGTGAGTTCGGCGGACTTGACCACATCGCCATGCTCATGCGCCTGTTCGAGCCGTTTTGCTGTCGGCTCTTCGGTCTGTTGCGATTTATCCTGGTCGTCCGCCATGGGCTTTTCTAATCGCCTACCGCTTCGCTACTTGAGGCATCACAAAAACATCGCCATGGAGTGGCTGTAATAGGTCAGGAACACCGTCATCAGCGAGCCGATCAAGGCCAGCATGATGAGGAAGCCGCACAGGATGTTGAGCGGCACGGCGACAAAGAAGATCTGCAATTGCGGCATCAGCCGCGCCAACACGCCGAGCCCGGCATAGAGCGCAAAGCCGAATACCAGGAACGGCGCAGCCAGCTGAAAGCCCAAGGCGAAAGACGATGAGGTGAGTTGGATCACCAGTTGCGCCATGTCGCCGGTGGGCAAATGTCCGCCCGGTGGCAGCATGCGATAGCTGCCCGCGATGGCGCCGATGGCGAGATGGTGCAGGTTGGTGAGAAAAATCAGCGTGGTGCCCAAGAGGGTCATGAAATTGCCCAGCACGGCGCCTTGGGTATTCTGGGTCGGGTCGATGGTCTGGGCGTAAGCCAGGCCCGTCTGGGTGGCGATCAGATAGCCCGCCACTTGCAAGGCGCTCATGATGATGCGCGCCATGGCGCCGACCAGCACGCCGGCCGTGACTTCTTGCGCGAT
>DATBCP010000095.1:0-2904 GCA_036270435.1 Rhizomicrobium sp.
CAACACTTGCCTCTATGCGGGAGAGAACCGAATTTCCCGAGGTAAAAAGGCCCGTCAGCTTCTTCTCGTAATCCTGATAGCTCATCCCGGTCGCCTTGCGATACAACTCATCGCGCGCTTCGGGGCTCAATTCCGCGGGCGGCGGGCCAACGAAATTGACCACTTGGACGAAATTATATTGGGCTCCGACACCCGCATAGACATTCCGCAGCATGCTCCATGATGCCATGCGGCCCCCATTGATGTTCTCCTGGGCCAGCTTGACGCCGACCGTGCGAATAAAATCCAAAGCCGCCGCCTGCTTGTCAGGCGGGATCATGACGAAGGTGGACGCTCTATAGTGAATCTTCTCCTGAGCCTGAGCGGCCATGTTCGTGCATAGAATTGCCGCAGCGGCAGACGCGATTGCAATCAGACATTTCATCTAAGTCCTCCCTGGCGCCGGACAACCGTGCGGCGCGTTAAAGTGATTGTGAGAAATTGGCTTCTTGACGGATCGTCCAAGCCGGTGCCGGCCGCGTCTGGAAATTTCGCGGACGGCCCTGGCCAGCGCCGGCGCAACCGCCGGCCCGCTCCAACGCCGTCGCTCCCCGGCGTGGACATTGACAATACTTTCTCTTCAGCCATTTGCCCCCACGGCCCCTGGCATTAATCAAGCGATTGATACGACGCTACTTTTGTCTTGAAGGAAGCGACAGCGACGGGCCGCCGAACGAGAATATGACAAACAAGCAGAACATGAAAAAACGCTTTAGAAATCCATAATGGCTGAAAGTTCCGTAATGCGAAAGTGGGGTTGGATGATTTTTCCAGGTCTCCGGATTCACCCGGTCCTCATGATCCAGCGACGCGCACATCTCGGGTTTAGCCGACCGGCAAAAAAACGACCGGACAGCGCCGGTCCGAATGTCCGCTTTGCGCGGCGGGTTCAACGGATCACTGCAACACCGCGTTCAGTCTATCGGCAGGGATTTCGAAGCCCAAGGTCTTTCTCGGCTTAATTCGCCGGATTCTGCGGCGTTTCGCTCAACAGCCCCGCCAAGTCGCCTGCAAGCAGCAAGCTGATTGTGCCTGCCCCGCCCACGACCATCGTCAGGACTGGCAGCCAATTCACGCGCCGGCCTTGCAGATCACCGCTATGGCAAGGAAGCCTATGTGCCGTTGCGGCGCCGCCGTGACTCGATGTTCAAAGCGCCGATAAAGTTCTTCCACCAGAGCGTCACTGCCGGGCCGAGTGGCAAATGCTGCAGCGGCGATGGGACTGCTGACTGCCCGCATCATGCCGCTCCAACGCCGGCCCAGTTGCGCGGCATCCCGCGTTTCCTGGAATTCGTCCCAGAATGGATCAGCAGCTTGCTGCACCTCGGCATGCTCCAGGACTAGGCCGTGGAACGGACCATTGGCAAAAGGTTCCTTCAGGTCGTCGGTCCAGCGTCCCGCCACCGGCGCGGTGAAGCGTATCAACTCAGCCCGAGTCAGAAGGCCATCTTCAGCCATGCTGGTGGCCGCGCCCCACAACTCACCGAATATCCAATTCCAGCCGTGAAGTTGGGGCGTGCAGCCAATCGAAAGCGTGACCAACCTGCCATTGTCCGCCATCTCGTCGGCGCGGGCCGCCAGGAAATTCGACCAGTCTAATGCCTGCTGGCGGCGGGCCGCGGCGCGGGCACTTTCCGATGCGCCGAGCACCGCGACGAGGTGATCGTCGACTTCGACGGGATTGCAGCTCATCCAATGCAAGGTCCAACTATTCCATCCCAGATGGACGCGGCCCGCGGGCAAGATAGGCTCGAAATAGCTGCGGCCGACGGCAGAGGGAAAGACGCGCCTCTCACCTGCCAAGTAGCTGGCGCCGTCCTCATGCAAGGTGGTGAACAGTGAGGCGAAGTCGTTGGAGGGAAGATCGGTATGCACCACTTCGATGGCGCGGTTCGCGCCGACGCGCGACCTCAACGTCTCGATCGCCAGCCGCATCGGCCGCATGGAGTTGCGGCCCTGCGAACTGCCATAGTCGGCGATCACCAGCGGGGCGTCGCCGCCGGCGGGAATGGCGCGCGCCGCCTCGATCAAGAGCGGCAGCGCGAGCTCAATGCCAGCTGCCTGCAGGTTAGAATTGCGGTTGTAGTACCCACCGCCCTCCATAGCTGTATTTGCGATTGCCGCCTTTGGCGCCATCGTGCTGCCCCCAGAATTCCCGGGCGGAAGTTAGTCATCTTATTTCCGAGGCGTCCAGTGGGCGGGCAAGGTCCTTGCCCCCTGGAGCCAAATGACCGCTTTGCGCCATGTGTGGACGGCGTCCCATTGGCAAGGGTTTTCTTGAGGTTCTGCCCTTCGGTCGGTGCGGTCATGTGTGCGGCCTGTTGATGCGGCACACATAGGCCGCTGGCCATAATGCCTTCTGCGGAGACGGGTCCCGACCAAAAGCACGCGCTCGAAGCGCTATGGCGCAAATGGGTTTTCCCGCTCCCGGTTTCGACCGATGGTGCATTACATCGCGATTGCCCTTCCCAAACTCTGCCCGGCGCTGCTGGCTAGGCCGCAGCCACCGTAGGCTCTTTATATCGCTCCCCGGTCGTCATCATGGCCCAGATCATCCTGGCCATCTTGTTGGCCAGCGCGACCGCCGCGATCTTGGGCGCGCGGCGAGCCAACAGGTGCATCAGCCAAGGGCGCCTTGTGCCGTGCCTTTGGGCATATCGGATGACAGCCAGGGCGCCGGCCACCAAGAGCTGCCGCAGATAGCGGTCGCCCTGCTTGGTGATGCCACCCAACTTTTCGTTGCCCCCGCTAGAGTTTTGCCGCGGTACAAGCCCAATCCAGGCCGCCAGGTCTCTGCCCGACTTGAAGGCTGTGGGATCGGGTACCGTGGCGACCACCGCACTGGCCAGCACCGGGCCAACGCCA
>DATBCP010000096.1:0-7740 GCA_036270435.1 Rhizomicrobium sp.
GGGCATATCACCCGCGATATCGCTTTCGGTCCCGATGGCGGGCTGTATCTGGCGCTGGGGTCGAAGGACAATATCTCGGACTACAAGCCGGGCGCGCAGGTCTTCAAGATCAACGCCGACGGCAGCATGAGCGAGTTCGCCAGCGGTATCCGCAATCCGGTGGGCATCGCTTTTGCGCCCGGCACCGACACGCTCTACGTCGCCACCAACGAACGCGACGGTTTGGGCGATGACTTGCCGCCCGATTACTTTACCAGTGTCAAACAGGGCGGCTTTTACGGCTATCCCTATGCCTATATCGGCAAGAATCCCGATCCCGTCTGGGGCGCCAAGGATCCCGGCGGCAAGGTCGCGTCCACCATCACCCCCGACGTGTTGTTCCACGCCCATTCCGCGCCGACGGGGCTTGTCTTCTACACCGGCTCCAATTTTCCGGCCGAATATAAGAACGACGCCTTTGTCTCGCTTCACGGCTCCTGGAACGATGGCAATCCCACCGGCTACAAGGTGGTCCGGGTGCATTTCGCGGGCGGCAAGCCGGTGAATGGTTATGAGAATTTCGCCACCGGTTTCTGGAACGGGATGGGCAATCCCGGCCAGCCGGCCAAGGTGTGGGGGCGTCCGGTGGGCCTGGCGGTGGCCAAGGACGGCGCCCTGCTGATCGCCGATGACGTGGCCAATGTGGTCTGGCGGGTGGTCTATACGGGCAGGTAAGGCGCCCCGGAAGCCGGGGATTTACCAGAGAAAGCGGAGCCGCTTGACGGGCTGGGGGCCCGTCCCTAAAACCCGCGCTCCGGTTCGGGGCTGTAGCTCAGTTGGGAGAGCGCCTCGTTCGCAATGAGGAGGCCAGCGGTTCGATTCCGCTCAGCTCCACCATCCCTTCAAGGGGATCACCGAACCGAATTTCCTCGTCTTTCCCACTGAAGTTCCCGCCGCTACAAGGTGAGCCATGCTGAACCCCGTCGCCGCTCTGATTATTACCGTCCTGGATATCTACAAGTGGATCGTGATCGCCGCGGTGATCGTGAGCTGGCTGGTCGCCTTCAACGTCATCAACTCCCACAACAATTTCGTCCGCAGCCTGCTGCGCATCCTTTATGCCCTGACCGAGCCGGTCTTCCGCCCCATCCGCAAGATCATTCCGCCCATCGGCGGGCTCGACCTGTCGCCCATCATCGTCTTCGTGATCATCTGGTTCGTGGAATATACGATCCAGTGGGCGTCCTTGCGCTACGGGTTGTAATTCATGGCCGCCACGGTGATTGACGGCAAAGCCAGTGCCGCGAAGCTGCGCGAGAAGATCGCCGCTGATACCCAGGAGCTAAAGTCCAAGCATGGCTTGCAGCCGGGGCTGGCGACCGTGCTGGTGGGCAAGGACCCGGCGTCCGAAGTCTATGTTAGGAACAAGCGCAAGACGGCGGAGGCCATCGGCTTCAAGTCGGTGCATGTCGAATTGCCTGATACTGTTTCTCAGACGGAATTGCTGGCGCAGGTAAAAGCACTGTCCGCCGATCCCTCGGTGCATGGCATCCTGGTGCAGCTGCCGCTCCCCAAACATCTGGATGAGAATGCGGTGCTGGACGCGCTGGACCCGGCCAAGGATGTCGATGCCCTGACGCCCATGAATGCCGGTTTGTTATTGTCGGGCCGCGCCCATCTGGTGAGCTGCACGCCGTCCGGCGTGATGCTGCTGCTCAAGGAATATGCCGGCGACATTACCGGGAAAGAGGCGCTGGTGATCGGCCGCTCGCTGTTGTTCGGCAAGCCGGCGGCGCAATTGCTGCTGGCCGCCAACGCCACTGTCACCATGGCACATTCGCGTTCCAAGGATTTGCCGGCGCTGGCGCGGCGCGCCGATATCCTGGTCGCGGCAATCGGCAAACCGGAATTCGTCAAGGCGGATTGGATCAAGCCGGGCGCCATCGTGATCGATGTCGGCATCAACCGGGTGGATGTGGGCGAGGGGAAATATAAGCTGGTCGGTGATGTGGATTACGAAGCCGCGAAAGAGGTTGCCGGTGCCATCACCCCGGTGCCGGGCGGTGTGGGCGCGATGACGATTGTTTGTTTGATGCACAACACGCTAGTTGCGGCGTGTGCGCAGAACAATCTGTCGCTGCCGACGGCTCTGTAAATCCCAACCTGTCATCCCCGGCGAGTGCGAGCGCTGGCGAGCACGAGGGAAGGGGACCCAGGTGGCCGCCAACTATGGCTGTCGAAAAACAGCGCTGATACTTTCGGATATTCGCTTGAGGAGACACCTGGGTCCCCTTCCCCTCGCATTGCTGGCGCAATGTTCAGCCGGGGATGACAAGCAGGCTAAACCTTCTGCTTCAGGTCCTTCGCCAGGTCATCCGGCGATACCGCTTCGTCATAGAAGCTGATCATCTTGCCGTCCGGTCCCATCAGATAGATCACCGAGGAATGATCCATGCCGTAATTGCCGCCCGGCAGCGGCTTCTTGGCGGCATAGACGCGGAATTTTTTTTCGACGTCCTTGATCTCGGCGGCGTTGCCGGTCAGGCCGATGAATTGGGGCCCGAAAGCCTTCATGTAGTCGTCCAGCACCTTGGACGTGTCCCGCTCCGGATCGATGGTGATGAAAATGGGCACGATCCGGCGCGACCGCTCGCCCAATTTGTCCAGCGCCTGCGCCATCACCGCCAAGGTGGTGGGACAGACGTCGGGACAAAAGCTGTAGCCGAAATAGATCAGCATGTAGCGGCCGCGGAAATCCTTGTCGGTGACGTGGCGGCCATGCTGGTCGGTCAATTGGAAGGGACCGCCCACATCGGCCTGGCCTGTGGTCACGACACGGCCCAAGCCTGGCACCTGTTCGCTTTCATGCCACAAGATGCCGCCGGCCAAGGCCGCGACCAGCAGCAGATAGGGGATCAAGGCCTGACGGTTGCGGAGCATGGAAATGATGCTCTAATCCCTTCCCGAGAGCGAGGAAAGAGACATTGGCGCGCAAGAATATGGTGAGGGGCTTTGCGCCGGGGGCGGGCGCGGGCGGGCGGGTGCGGTTGCGCACCCTGTCCAATCTGCGCTGGCTGGCGGTGGCGGGCCAGTCGGCGGCCCTGTTCCTGGTCTATTTCGCGCTGGGCTATTCGCTGCCCATTCTCTATTCCGCCGTCGCCATCGCGGTCAGTGCCGGACTGAATGTGATTCTGGCGCTGCGCTATCCGCCCTCGCACCGCCTGACCAACCGCGAAGCCACTTTTTACCTGGCGTTCGACGTGCTGCAGCTCGCCGCACTCTTGTATCTGACCGGCGGCATCGCCAATCCCTTTGCCTTGATGTTCGTGGCGCCGGTGGTGATCGCGGCTTCGACCCTCAATCTCGGCAATGTGCTGATCCTGGCGGGCATCGCCTTCGCGTCGGTGTCGGTGATCGCCATTGTCCACCGTCCGCTGCCCTGGCCGGCGGGGGAGGCGTTGCTTTTGCCGCAGCTGTACCAGGCGGGCATCTGGACCGCGTTGGTGATCGGCATCGGTTTCACCTCGGTCTATGCCTGGCGCATTGCGTCAGAATCCGCCCGCATGTCGGCGGGCCTTGCGGCCACCCAGCTTGCCTTGTCGCGTGAGCATCGGCTGGCGGCGCTGGGCGCGCTTGCCACGGCTGCGGCGCATGAGTTGGGCACGCCCTTGGGGACCATCGCGGTGGTGGCGCGCGAGCTGGAACGTTCGCTGGCCGAACATTCCTCGCAAGCCGAGGACGCGCGTCTGTTGCGTGAGCAGGCCGAACGCTGCCGCGCCATCATCGCGCGGCTGGCCAATCCGGAAGCGACCCTGCTGGGCGCAACCGCCCGGCTGCCCTTGGGGGCCTTGCTGGACGACATCGCCGACGTCCATCGCGGCGAGGATCTGGAAATCCGCGTCACCGTCACCCCGCCGCAACAGGGTGCTGCCGAAAAAGACGGCACCATCCCGCAGGTCTGGCGCGCCCCGGAGCTGTTGCATGGGTTGGGCAATATCATCGAAAACGCCGCCGATTTTGCCAATGCGCTGGTTCAGGTGAATGCCGGCTGGGACGAGCAGTTTCTCCATATTTCCGTAGCCGATGATGGGCCGGGCTTTTCGCCGGAAATCTTCGAGGCGCTGGGCGAGCCCTATATCACCTCGCGTCCGGGCCACAACGCCCTGGAAGAAACCGATATCGGGCCGCAAGGGCGGCTGGACGAACATGAAGGCATGGGGCTGGGTTTCTTCATCGCCAAAATCCTGCTGGAACAGACCGGCGGCGTCGTTAACGCCGAAAATCCTCCCACTGGGGGAGCGCAGGTCTCCATCCGTTGGCCCCGTGGCGTGATCGATGGCCCCCAACCCCCCGCCCAATCCGAGCCGGGATAGCGGCGAAATCATGGCCAGGCCTGAAACGTTTGACGGGCTGGCAAAAGGGTACTAAAGGCCCCCAGAGAATGACCCCCGAAGACAAGACACTTCTGCTGGTCGAAGACGACCGCCCTTTGCGTGAGCGCCTGGCGCGCGCCATGGAAGCGCGCGGCTTTATGGTGACCCAGGCGGAAACGGTGGCCGAAGGCAAGGCCCACGCCAAGGAAACCCCGCCCGCTTACGCCGTGGTGGACCTGAAGCTGGATGACGGCAATGGATTGGACGTAGTGGAAACCCTGCACACCACCCGTCCCGAAAGCCGGGTGGTGGTGCTGACCGGTTTCGGCAACATCGCCACGGCCGTGGCTGCGGTGAAATATGGCGCCATCGACTATTTGCCCAAACCCGCCGATGCCGACGATATTTTGGCCGCCCTGATGGCGACGCCCGGCTCCAAGCCCAAGCCGCCGGAAAATCCCATGTCGGCCGACCGTGTGCGCTGGGAACATATCCAGCGCGTGTATGAATTGTGCGGCCACAATGTGTCGGAGACGGCGCGAAGGCTGAACATGCACCGCCGGACGCTTCAGCGCATCTTGGCCAAGCGAAGCCCGCGCTGATTTTTTTGGTCGCGCGGCCCCGGGGCGCGTCGCGCCCCTTTTAAATAGATAGGCGCGCCTTGCGCGCCGGGCGCTTCGCTGCGCTCGCTGGGCCGACGCTCCTAAGCCGGTTTCTCCACCAGTTGCGGATCACGCAGGACTGCCGGCGGCCCTGCGAGCCACAAGCGCGCCAAGGCCAGCGACACCAGCATCACAACCGCGCCTGCGATCATATCCACCAGGAAATGCCCGCCGAAGAACGGGATGGTGAACAGCAGGAGCGCATTCAAACCGAAAAAGATCCAGAAGATTGCCCCGGTGCGACGCAAGCCGTAAGGAATGGCCAGTGCCATGGCGGTGTGGAGCGACGGGAAGCAGATCACGCCAGCCAGCGAGGCAGGCGTGAACACCAGGTCGCGGTGACTGAGCAGATGTTCCATGATCGGCAGGAAGCTGCCTTCCGCCCGCAAGTTGAAAATCTTGAAGGGGCCGAGCGCAGGAAACAGCATGCCGGTGAGGCAACACAGGATGCTGGCGATGAAGGTGAGGCGCCACAATTCCTGCATCCGCGTCCGCTCCCACAACAGGCCCAGGAAGATTGTGCAATAGAAGCCCTGCAGCACCTGGCTCCCATAAAGGATACTGCCCGCCAGGGCCAAGCTCGGATGCGCCATCACCCAGTTGTGCAAGGAGAGCCAGTCGAAACCCAGCGCAAGGTCCGCCCGCAACAGGGCCTGGTCCACCAAGGGGTGATAGGCGCTTGCCATGCACAGATAGGAAAAGATCACCAGCCCCACCGAGCCGCTCAGTGAAAGACAGAAATATTCCGCAAAGGGGCCGACGCGGCGCGGAAACAGGACGCGCAAGGCAAGGCCGCCGCCCAAAAATCCTGCGATCACCATCCAGTTCCGCCAGGACAGCAGGAGGTGGAAATCGATTCCCCGCGCCCAGACAAAGTCCAGCAGATAAAGTGCCGCCACCGCGGACCATTCGACCGCGAACGCGCTGGCGTAAGAGCGTTTTGCGAGCATGCGGCTCAAGCCGGTTTTTCCACCAGCGGCGGATCGCGCTGCAGGCGCCGGGCTGCAGGGCCCGCGAACCACAACCGCGTCAGGCCCAGCGACACCAGCATCACGGCAGCGCCGCCGATCATGTCGACCAGATAATGGCCGCCGAAATACGGAATGGCGAGCAGCATGGCCAGGTTGAGCGCGGCGATCGCCCAGCCGATCAGACCGGTCCGGCGGAAGCCCCAGAGATAGGCAAGCGCCATGGCGGTATGGAAAGAGGGAAAACTCACCACGCCCGTCATATGGCTCAACGCGAAATTGAGGTCCTTGCCGCTCTTGAGGTGCTTCATCACCGGCACGAAGCTGTCGGGCGGCCCGGCATGGAAGGAATTATAGGGTCCCAGTGCGGGGAAGAGCATCACGCCGGCACTGGTCAGCAAACCCGTGATCAGCACCAGCCAGAACATTTCGCGCAAATGCTCTTTTCTGTCCAACAGCGAGAACAGCACGCAAAAATACAGCGCCTGATAGACCATGCTGTTATAGGCGAATTGCAGCACCGCGGCAGGCAAGGGATGCGCCAGCAGGAAGCGATAGCCCGTCATCCAGTCGAAGTGCAGGGCGCGATCGGCGGATTCCAGGGAAGCATCCGCAAGCGGTCCGGAGGACGCAAGACAAAGATAAGACAAGACGCCGAAGGTGACCGTGGCCGCCCCGGTCAGGGAAAAATATTCCGCCATCATGCCGCCGCGGCGCCAGAACACCCGCAGCAGCAGCATGACCAGAAGGCCCAGGCCGACCAGCTTGCCGTCGCCCCAACCAACGCTCAGATGGAAATTGATGGCCCGCGCCCAAGCCAGGTCCAGGATTGCCAACGCCACAAGCGCAAGCCATTCCGGCGCGAAATCGAGTTTCAGCTTCCTGGGCATGGCGCGATTTTCGCGTCCGCAGCGTTAGCGGCGCGTTAATTTCTTGGTCTTTTTTGCCGCTTTGCGGCGCTTCTTCGGCGGCTCTTCCGCCAGCTGGGCGGCGCGGCCCACGATCAATGTCTTCAGCAGCGTGGGTGTCAGCGCGGAGAGACGCGCCAGGATGAAGGGAAAGTTGCGATAGTGATCGGTGATGTAAAAAAGCTTAGGCTCGGCTTCCAGCATCATGTCGCGCATCTCCATGGAGGAGACGCGGAAGGTCATGGCCTCTTCCTTGTCATGCACCTTGGTGAGGAATTGGCCGCGCAGGAAGACAGCGGGC
This sequence comes from Rhizomicrobium sp., assembly GCA_036270435.1. Lineage (GTDB taxonomy): Bacteria > Pseudomonadota > Alphaproteobacteria > Micropepsales > Micropepsaceae > Rhizomicrobium. The sequence goes on from DATBCP010000096.1 coordinate 7,192, forward strand.
TTGTTGAACCACAACACTTCCTCGGCGCCCGGGAAGGCGAGTGCGATCTTCCAGCCATCCTTGCGACTAATCGGCATCCGGCAGCACCAGGTTCGGCGTTTCGTTCAATGCGATGGCGTCAAGCGTGCGTGACAATCGTTCCGCTGCGCAGCGCGCAAAGCTGACGGTCACCGCCTTGCGCCGGCTGGCATGCAGGGATTGAACCTCTGCTTCCTTGACGATCGAGCCGCCATAGCGGTCGGCCACGATCAGCCCGGTTTCCCGCGGCACATGCTCGTCGGGAAAATCCGGCGGAATGGCGAAGTAGAACAGGTCGCAATACTCCAGATATTCCGGCCATTTGTTGTCGCCTTTCAGGTCGGCCAGCGCCACCTTGATCTCGACGCCCAGCATCTCGCCGCCGGGACCGATCGCCGCCACGTCCAGGCGGCGGCCGTTGGGCAAAGTGAATTCCAGGATGGGCGAGTAGCCTTCCTCGATCAAAAGGCGGCTCACCCCGCGCGCGACATCGGCGGCGGTGGAGGAGATCATATTTTTATTCACCATGGG
>DATBCP010000097.1:0-8001 GCA_036270435.1 Rhizomicrobium sp.
AGCGGTCGATGTCATAGGTGGCCACCGTGTCGAACTCCAGCGTCCGCGGAATGATGGCGATGCGACTGAGACCCGTGGCGATGGGCGCGGTGCCGGCGGTGGTGTTGCGCACATACAATTTGGATTGATAGACCAGCCCGCCTCCAACCCCCAAGCCCGGCACCAGCGCGTCCAGCTTGTAGGACGTCCAGAAGGACGCGGCATTCTTGGGGACAAAGATCACCTGGGTGCCGATGGTGGTGGGATTGGGCGCGCAGATCAGGGTGGTGGTGTTGCAGAAATTGTCGCGGGTGACTTTTGAATCCAGGAAGGTATAGGCGGCCAGCACATTCCACGTGTCGGTGATCTGGCCGGTTGCCGACAGTTCCAGGCCCTGCACCCGGTCGCGCTCGCCCGACTGGGCGGTTGCGGTGCCGCTGACCGGGTCGGTGATCAAGGCATTGCTCTTGAGCACCTTGAAGACGGCACCGCTGAGGCCCAGTGCGCCATCAAAGAGGCTCTTCTTGGCGCCCAGTTCCAAGGTCTCGCTGATTTCAGGATCCAGGCCCTGGTTGGCGGTAGTGATGGGCGTGGGCGAGCCGACCACCGAGGTGCCCTGCGGTACAGACGACTTGCCGTAAGAGAAATAATACGTCTGGTCCTCGCCGGGTTCGAACATCAGAGCGGCGCGGGGATTGACCAGCGTATTGGGCGAGCGGGCAGTTGTGGTCTGCGGACCGGTGGCCGGCGTACCGACCGTGACCGCCGTATAGCTGGCGGTGTAGCGGTCCACCCGCACCCCACCGATCACCGACCATTCGGGGGTGACATAGAACCGGTCGGTGGCGAAGAAACCCAGGTCCGTGGCGCGGCCGCTGGAGGTCACCACGGTGGCGGAGGTGGCGTTGGAATTGGCGATGGCGGCGGCGGTGGGCAGGAAGACGGTGTAGCCCGGCGGCGGGTTGTTGTTGGGATTGAACAGCGACACCCCGATATTGCGCCGGTTCACCGTGCCGTCGCCCAGCAGATAGGTGAATTGCGAGATCGGCGGCAGGTGATAGGCGTAAATGGTACGGTCGGCATTCTGGTAAGAGACGTCAAAGCCGGCGATCGCCACATTGCGAAACGCCCCGAAGCCGAGATCGGCCTTGGCCGTGCCCACATCCTGCGCGCCCCAGCTGTTCTGGCGGTAAGGCCCACCGCCGCCGATCTGGGCCAGGGTCGCGCGCGGATTGGCGCTGAAAAAGGCGCCGGAGCAATTGTTGGTCGCAACCGTGAAGTCGCAACTGTCCACCGTGGTGTACTGGAAATAGCGCGAATAGGAAGCGACGCGGGTGTCGTTGCTCAATGTCAGCCAGGGAGTCGCCTGGTGGGCGATCTCCATGGTGACGATATCGGCATCGTTGCGGTCGATATCGGTGTTGTAGCCGGTGAAGGTGTTGCGCGGCAGGCCATATTCGGTCGCCGGCCCGGCGATCAATTGGCCGGGTCGCTGCACCACGACAATGCCATAATCGGGATGGGCGTCGGTGTGCTGGTGCATATAGGCCAGCGACCATTGCGTGTCGGTGCCCAGGCCCAAACTGATCATGGGCGCGACGCCCCAGCGCGTGGAATGGACAAAATCGCGATCCACCACGCCGGTGTCGGTGACCATCAGATTGAGACGCGCCGCGCCGGTATCGGAAAAGGCATAATTCAGGTCGGCGGTGGCGCGGAGATGGTCGCCATTGCCGCCTTCCAGCGCGGCGGAATATCTGTCTTTCAGGAAGGGCGTTTTGGAAATGGTGTTGATGGCGCCCCCGGTGGTGCCGCGACCGAACATGAGGCCCGACGGGCCTTTCAGGACTTGCACCTCCTCATAGTTGAAGCTGTCGCGGGCATAAGCGCCAAAGTCGCGCAACCCATCGAGATAGATATCGTCCTTGGCGTCAAAGCCGCGGATCTTGAACTGGTCGCCCGCCAGCGTCCCGCCTTCGCCGATGGCGATGGTGATGCCCGGCACATTGCGCAGCGCGTCGCCCAGGGTGGTGGTGGCCTGTTGCTTCATCGTCTGCCGGTCGATGACATTGACCGCCTGGGGCGTGTCCTGAAGGCTGGTCGAAGGCATGGAGGCCAGGGGCGGGCTGTGGCTGAGGCCGTTCTTGTCGGCCTGGTCGCTGACCGAGACCGGGCCCAGTTGCACCGGGCCCTCTCCTTGCGCCAAGGCCGGTCCCGCAAGCAGCAGCGCGCCCAATAGGCCCGACAAGGAAACACTGTTACGTGACGCAACCATGCAAAGACCCCTTCCAGGTTCGGCTTTTTCGACCTGGCTGGCATCCTTGGTGGCCTTTGGGCGTAAGGGGCTGGCTTGGTACGCGAGTGACGAGACGGGGCCGATCTACTTGGTGAGAATCAGCTTGCCGTTGCTTGTGAGGCGCAGGCGGTACTCTATCCCGTCATGCAACAGCACCGCTTCGCGCCCGCCGTCCAAAAGATCGCGAATGGCGATCCGCTTGACCGGCAGGCTGGAAACGGGCGGTCCTTTGTCGGGTTTGCCCGAAATGGCCATGCATTCCCTCATTTGCGGGACCTTTCAAAACATATGGAAAGGCCATTTGCAAGTGATTTGCAACTTCATTCTCAACTACAGGTCGATATAGTAAATTCAAAGGCTTAGGCCTTGGCGGACCCATGCAAGAGCTGGCACGTTCCCGCAGCATGCTCGGGTTCCGCCAGCTGCTGCGCAACACGCCGGAAGGGCTTTATTGCCCGCCGGGCGATTTCCACATCGATCCGGTGCGGCCGGTGGCACGGGCGGTCGTCACCCACGGCCATTCCGATCATGCCCGCAGCGGCCATGGCGCGGTGATGGCGACACCGGAGACCTTGGCGATCATGGCGGCGCGTTATGGCGAAAGCTTTGCCGGACACACCGAAGCGGCGGGTTATGGCGAAAAAATTTCGCGCGGCGATGTCGGCGTGACTTTGGTGCCTGCGGGCCATGTGCTGGGTTCGGCCCAGGTGGTGCTGCGCTGGAAAGGCATCACCGCCGTCATCAGCGGCGACTACAAGCGCCGCAGCGATCCCACCTGCGCTCCGTTTGAACCGGTCCCCTGCAATCTGTTTGTCAGCGAAGCCACATTTGGCTTGCCAGTGTTTCACTTTCCTCCCACCGATGACGAAGTCGCCAAGCTGCTGAAGTCGGTGGCGCTGTTTCCCGACCGTACCCATCTGGTGGGCGCTTATGCGCTGGGAAAGGCGCAGCGGCTGATCGCCCTGCTGCGCCGCGCGGGCTATGACAAACCGCTCTACATGCATGGCGCGCTGGCCGGCATGAATGTGCTGTACCAGGCGCATGGGGTCGCGCTGGGACCGCTGCTGCCGGCCACCGGTGAGGCGCGCAATGCCCTGCCGGGCGAGATCGTGATCGCGCCGCCTTCGGCGATCGCCGACAAATGGGCGCGGCGTTTTGCAGATCCCATACCCGCCTTTGCCTCCGGCTGGATGATGGTCAGGGCGCGGGCCCGCCAGCGCCAGGTCGAATTGCCGCTGGTGGTGTCGGATCATGCCGATTGGGATGAGTTGACCCTGACCGTGGGCGAATTGAAGCCGGAAGAATTCTGGATCACCCATGGCAATGAGGAGGCGCTGTTGCGCTGGGCGCAGTTGAACGATGTTTCGGCCACCGCGCTGGAAATTGCGGGCTATGAGGACGAGGAAGAATGAAGGCTTTCTCGCGCCTGCTCGACCAACTGGCCTTCACCCCGGCACGCAATGCCAAACTCACGCTGCTGCGCGACTATCTGGGCTCGGCGCCTGATCCGGAGCGCGGCTGGGCGTTGGCGTCCCTGACCGGCGCGCTGACATTCGAGGCGGCCAAGCCTGGATTCATCCGCAAGGCGGCAGAGGCACGCATGGACCCGCTGTTGTTTTCGCTGTCCTATGATTTTGTCGGTGACCTGGCGGAGACCGTAGCGTTGGTCTGGCCTGCGAAGCCAGGTGCCAACCGCGAGCCGGAATTGTCCGAAGTCGTCGAAAGCCTCAAGCTCGCTTCGCGCCGCGAGGTGCAGCAATTGCTGGAGCGTTGGCTGGATGCGCTGGATGCCAGCGGCCGCTGGGCGCTGTTGAAGCTTTTGACCGGCGGGTTGCGCGTCGGCGTGTCGGCGCGGCTGGCCAAGCAGGCGCTGGCAGGTTTGGGCGATGTGGCGGTCAGCGACATAGAAGAAGTCTGGCACAGCCAGAGCCCGCCCTATGGCGACCTGTTTGCCTGGCTGGAAAAACACGAGCCCAAGCCCAGTGCCAACGCCCCTGGCCGTTTCCGCCCCGTGATGCTGGCCCAGGCGATCGATGAGGAGAGCGATTTCGCCCGCTATGAGGCGAAGGACTATGCCGCGGAATGGAAATGGGACGGCATCCGGGTGCAGGCGAGCCACGAAGCCGGACAGCGCCGGCTCTACAGCCGCACCGGCGAAGATATCGCCACCGCTTTTCCCGATGTGATCGCCGCCCTGGATTTCAACGGCGTGATCGATGGCGAGCTTTTGATCTTCCGGGACGGTCATGCCGCGCCCTTTGGCGACCTGCAGCAACGGCTGAACCGCAAGACCGCCGATGCTGGCTTGCTGGAGAAATTTCCGGCCGGCATCCGCGCCTATGATTTGTTGATGGAAGGCGATGAGGATTTGCGGCCGCTTCCTTTCGCCGCGCGCCGCAAAAGGTTGGAGCATTTTGTCGGCCGGTTGAAGAACGACCGGATCGATCTTTCGCCCTTGCAGCCGTTCCACAGTTGGGAAGAACTGGCGCAATTGCGCGCCCATCCGCCCAAAGGCGATCCGCAGGTCGCCGAAGGTCTGATGCTCAAACGCTGGGATTCGATTTATGAACCGGGCCGACCCAAGGGCCCCTGGTTCAAATGGAAACGCGATCCGCACCTGATCGACGCCGTGCTGATGTACGCCCAGCGCGGTCATGGCAAGCGCAGCGGCTTTTATTCCGACTACACGTTCGGCGTGTGGCGCGAGGATGCCAATGGCGCGCGCGCCTTGACACCGGTAGGCAAGGCCTATTTCGGCTTCACCGATGAGGAGTTGAAACGGCTGGACAAGTTCGTGCGCGACAATACGGTGGAGCGTTTCGGCCCGGTGCGATCGGTGCGCGCCGACAGGGATTTCGGACTGGTGCTGGAGATCGCCTTTGAAGGCCTGCAGCGCTCCACCCGCCACAAATCCGGTGTTGCCATGCGTTTTCCCCGCGTCAATCGCATCCGCTGGGACAAGCCGGCGCGGGAGGCGGACGAATTGCCGACGCTGGAGAAAATGCTCGATTGAGCCGTCTTGCCCCTAATTTGCCGGCACCAGCCGCACGATGGAGCCGCCTTTGGGATCGCCGTTCATGTTTTGCAACAACAGGTACAGCAAGCCGTCGGGCCCCATTGTGACGTCGCGGACCCGGCCATAATTCTGGATCACGGTTTCCTGGTTCACGATCTGCCGGCCCTGGATTTCCATCCGGATCAACTTTTCGCCCACCATGCCGGTGATGAAGAGATTGCCTTTCCAGCCCGGGAATTTGTTGCCGGTGTAAAAGGTGATGCCGGAGGGACCGATGGAAGGATTGTAGAAAGTGATCGGATCGGTCACGCCGGTGGCATGCAGCCGGCCGATGCCGGGTTCCAGGCCCATGGTCGCCATGCCCCAGCCGTAATTCTTGCCGGGTTCGATGATATTCACTTCGTCACCGCCGACCGGGCCATGCTCGGTCTCCCAGAAAATGCCGGTGGCGGGATCAAAACTCAGGCCTTCGGGATTGCGATGGCCATAGGTCCAGATGCTGGGCAGAGCACCCGGCGTGTTTACGAAGGGATTGTCTTTCGGGATTGTGCCATCGTCATTGAGGCGGTGGATCTTGCCCAGCGGCGAAGCCAGGTTCTGCGACATCTGCATGTCATGCCGCTCGCCCATCGACCAGAAGAAATGGCCTTTGTGGTCAAACAAAAAACGGGAGCCGTAATGATCGGCGCTGACGCGATAGGAATCCGCCGGCGGATCGAACAGGACCTGCTGGTCCACCCATTCATTGTTGGCGTTGATCTTGCCGCGCACGATATAGGTCATGGTCGGCGCCGACATGTTGGGCGCGGCATCGTCGCCCGGCTGCACCTGGTAGCCCGGCGGCACTGTCGTATAGGACAGATAGATCCAACCGTTCTTCGCGAAATCGGGATGCAGCGCGATATCCAGCATGCCGCCGTCCTGGCGCACAAAGACGCTGGGCGTGCCTTTCACCGGCTCGGACACGCTGCCGTCCTTGTTGAGGAAACGAATACGGCCCGCGCGCTCGGTGAAAATCAGGCGGCCATCGGGCAGGAAGGTCATGCCCCAGGGCTGGTCGAAGCCCTTGGCCAGGGTTTCCGCCTTGAAGCTGCCCTTCTGGCTTTGGAACACATGGCCATTGATATCGGGAACGGGACCGACATGACGGTTGACGATGCCACCGCGGATGCGCAGCAGGGCCGGCATCTGGGCAATCTCGTCGGGAAAGAACAGGGTCTTGAAGCTGTGGTTGGGCGTGTTGGGCAGGCCGTCGGTCAACACCTGTACGATCTGGGCGTCGCTGCGGCTGGCCAGGAAATCGGCGGCGAACAAGCTCTTCGCGCTGGGTCCAGGCTGGGCGCTGGTGCCGTGACAGGCCGCGCAGGTGGTGTTGTAGATCTCATTCGCCCGCGACTGCAGCAAGGCGGGCACCGGCGCCTGCTGCTTGCGGGCGGGAATGCGCAGCTCGGCGGGCCCGGCCGCTTGCGCATTCTGCTGCACGCCGGGCTGCGCCAGAACGCCGTCCGATAGCATGGCGACCGACAGCAGCGCACCAATGGCCGAAGCAGCCAGCAAGACACGTTTCATGAAACACTCCCCTCAAAATCTGTATTTTTGGCTTTTCCCGACTATAGCGTCTTACCAGACCGCGGCAACGGCGCTTTCCAACGCGTCCAAGGTGAATTGGACATCGGCATCGCCATGCGCCGCCGAAAGCGAGCATTGCTTGGTCGCGATCGGCACGAAAAACACTCCGCGCTGGATCAGGGCCCTGCGCAAAGCCACATCGCGGGCGAAGTCATGGCCCGCGATGATGTCGTGCAGGTCGGCGGGTGGGGTTTCCATCAGATAGAAGGAAAAGGCCGAGCCCTGGCGCGCCACGCAGGCCGTGATGCCACGCCGGGCGAAGATGTCCAAAATTCCCGCTTCCATCTCCGCGCCCATCCGCTCCATCCGGGGATAGAGGCTGTTGCCGTTGGCAATCAGGTAGCGCACGGTTTCGATCGCCGCCGCCACGGCGACCGGATGGCCATTATAAGTGCCCGCGACAAAGGGACGACGCGACGGATCGGAATCGATGATCGAGTCCATATATTCGCGCTTGCCGCCCACCGCCGCCAGGGGAAAGCCGTTGGCCACCGCCTTGCCATAGACCACCAGATCGGGGCGCACACCGGACAGTTCGGCATAACCGCCCAAAGCATGGCGGAAACCTGTCTTCACCTCATCGAACACCAGCAGGAAACCGAACTCGTCCGCCAGGTCCCGCAATCCTTCCAGATAACCGGGCTTTGGCTTGACCACGCCGATATTCTGCAACAGCGGCTCGGTGATCAGGGCTGCGACCGGATAGCGGCGGCAGACATAGCGCACTGATTCCAGGTCGTTGTAATTCACCGCATGGGTGAACCGCGTCTGGGTGACGGTGGTGCCGGCGCCCAATGGCTTTAAAGGATACTCCCCTGGCGAGACGCGCGGCCCCATCTCGGCCAGGCTGTTGAACACATTGCAGGCCAGCTCGTCGTGATTGCCGTTATAACCGCCCTGCATCACGATGACGTGGTTGCGCCCGGTAACCGCGCGGGCAATGCGGATGGCGAGCGAGGTGGCCTCGCTGCCGGTGTTGAGGAAGGTGATCTTTTGCGCCGCCGGGACATGTTCGCAGATCAGTTCCGCCAGCCGCCCTTCCGCAATCGACGGCCCCGCTCCGAACAGGCTGTCGCCGGCG
>DATBCP010000098.1:0-7363 GCA_036270435.1 Rhizomicrobium sp.
CCGTCAGCATCGACAAGCGGATCGATGGCGCCGGCGAAGTCGGCGCGCACAAGACCTCCATGCTGCAAGACCTGGAACGCGGCCGCCCCATGGAGATCGACGCCTTGCTGGGTTCGGTTGTCGAACTTGCCGGTCTGACGGCAAAGCCGGCGCCGCTGTGCCGGGCCATTCTGGCACTGGTCCGGGAACGCGCCCGCCAGGGGGGATGTTATGAGGCATGATATGAGCAGGCATTGTTATGCGTAAGATGATCGGCGTTGGTACAGTGGCGTTGATGGTTTTCGCGGCCCCTGCATGGGCAGGTCCACGCGAGGACAATCTGACGGGCGTTTCGCGCTGTGCATCGCTGCCGAACGACCGGACCTTTCTGGATTGCGTCTATGGCGCCGTGCAGCCCTTGCGCGCCCGGCCGGGGTTGCCGCCCGCGCCGGCGGCGCAGCAGCGCCTAGTGCTGCCGGATGTGGCATCTAGGTCAACCCCGCCGCCCAATGCAGCGGCGATACCGCCGCAGCAAAGCGAAAACGTGTTGGGGATGTTCCCTGCAAATGGGCTGCCCATGGCGGCTTACCGTTTCGACCAGAGGGGCTTATTTATCGTCACGCTCAGCAACGGCAGCGTCTGGCGCCAGGATGCCAATGACACCAACTTCGCACATTTTGGCGGCCAGACATCGCGCTAAGCCGTGACGGTGATCGCCGGCGACTATGGCAAGAGCCGGTTGAGCGTTCGGAGCGAGCCTGGGCCCTATTTGGTCGACCGCGTTCAGCAAAGCGGAGAGCATCTCCCACCCGTCGCCGGCAGGGGCTTGTCGTTGGCCCGCCAGTCGATAAGGTTGCCGGCGAAGACAGGACGGAGGGATCGTCCCATGCGGGCAGTTGGGGTCGTGGTTTTCGCCGGTTTGATTGTCCTGGCCCATCCGGCCTTGGCTGCCGATGCGGAACGCAAGATCGACCCGACCTTTCTGCACCGCAACACCGCAACGGCACGGGAGGTCGCATCCGACATCACCGCGACCGGCTGCCACTACAAACCCTTGTTTGGTGAAGGCGATGCCGCCGCCAATCCCGACAGCGGAGTGGCGCGTTTCGCGGTGGTCGTGGTCGATCCGAGCGCCAGCTGCAAATCGGTCAGCTATACGAGCGAAGACCAGATCTATGTGGTGCTCGATGGCGCCGGAGCCGCCACCTATGGCGGCAAACAGGTGAGCCTGGCGAAAGAGGATTTCCTTTATGTGCCGGCCAGTGTTGCGCATGCGCTGCGCAACACTTCGACCACGCCTGTGACGGTGGCCGTGATGGGCTACCGCACCCGCGGGTTTGCGCAAGGCACGCTGCCGCCCCATCCTCTCAAGGATAACATCGCCAACGTTCCTCTGGAGCTGGTGGGGAGCCATCCGACCTCCACGCATTATCGGCTGCTTCTGGGCGACAGCAGCCAAACCCGCGACCGGATCGATATCGGCAGCGTGGTGACCAGCCTTTTCCTGATGGAAATCGATCCAGGTGGAACCAACTTTCCCCACCATCATCCTCGCGAGGAAGAAATCTACCTGGTGCTGGATGGACGTGGCGACCAGGTGGCTGGCAGCGGCGCCGACGGCATTGCCGGCCGCTTTCCGGCCGGACCGGGCGATGCCTATTATTATCGGGCCAATGCCACGGTCGGCTATTACAGCGCGCCCAATATGAAGTCGCGCATCCTGTGCATCCGTTCCTGGCAACCGGGGCTGCAGCCCGGCTCCGAGAAGAAATAGATGGCGGCATTCGGCCGGAAATTCTTCGATCAACCGCGCGGCGTAAAATTGATTGCCGCCACGGAGTTCTGGGAGCGGTTTTCCTATTACGGATTTACCGGCCTCGCCGCCTTGTTCATGGCGGCCGATCCGGCCACGGGCGGGCTGGGCATGGACAAGGGCTTCACCCTGAAACTGTTCGGCCTTGCGGTCGGCATGATGTTCATGGCGCCGTCGCTGGGCGGCTGGATCGCCGATCGCTTGATCGGGCCCTATAGGGCCGTCGTCCTGGGATGCCTTTGTCTTTCGGGCGCGAACTTCCTGCTGTCTGCAGCGGGGACCAGTTTCGCCCATCGGGCGGGCCTGGCGTTCGTCCTTTTCTATAGCGGGCTTGCGGTCATGATCGCGGGTGCCGGCCTGTTCAAATCCAATGCCAGCGCATTGCTTGGCCAGTTGTTCGCCACCAGCGACAGCCGCCGGCAGGACGGCTTCATGCTGTTCTATATGGGCATCAATCTCGGCGGTTTCGCCGCCCCTTATGGCGCGGGAACACTGGGCGAGCGGGCGGGCTGGTCGTGGGGATTCCTGGTCGCCGGCATCGGCATGCTGGTCGGCCTTATTCTATTTCTGTGGCTCAGCCGCGACCGCTTTCCAAAATTCGTCAAGCCGGCCGCAAAACAGGAAGGGGGGATCGAACCATCGCTCTGGCGCGAGCCGGGGACGCAACTGGTCCTGATCATGGTGTTCTTCACCGCCATCTACATGATCGGCCAGCAGACCTATGGCGGAGTCATGAATCTCTATGTGCGGGACCGTGTCGCCAAGACGATCCTGGGTTTTGACGTGCCGACCACCTGGTTCCTCTCGCTCAACCCGCTGATCGTGATCCTGGGCGGGCCGTTTGTGTCGAAATACTGGTCTGTGCGCGATGAGAAAGCGCGGCGGCTCACGGCCATCAACAAGATCCTCACCGGTACCGTGCTGATGGCGCTGTCCTATGTGCTGATGATGGTGGTGGACGCGGCCGCCGGCAGCAATCCGGTCGCGCCCATCTGGATCCTGATCTTCTATCTGATCATCACCCTGGCCGAACTGTGCGTCTTTCCCACCGGCCTGGCCGAGATCAGCCGCCACGCGCCGCAAAAGCTCATGGGCATATTGATGGGTTTTTGGGTCTTCACCATGGGTTTTGGCAGCCTTGGCGCCGGCTGGCTGGGCGGCTCGCTGGCGGACAAACCAAACTGGATGCTATTCGCGATCCTGGCAGGCGGTGGCAGCATCAGTGCCACGGTGCTGTTCGCGGTCGAGCCCCTGCTCCGCAATCGCCTGGCTTTGGCCACTTGAATGTGGCTGGCAAATCTCTGGCGATTGCCTGGCACTTACCAGGCCGCGGCTTGGCCGTCCTTGCGATGATCGGTGCCCGCGCGATACGCGCCATTGATGGGTTGCTGTGAAGCCGGTGACGGATTCGGGGCCCGCTCTTTTGGATCGGGCGTGAACAGAACAGCTTGAAAGCCGCCCATTGCCGAACCATTGGCCGACACCACCTTATGTCCCATGGCCTCCAGCTTGGGGCCGACCAGCTTCGCCAGCTCCGATTCCAAGTCGAGGACATTGCCGACCTGGCTGTGATGGAAACGCGCCATATCGGTCGAGGCCTGAAGATTGGCGCCCAGATCGACCATATTGACCACCATCTGGGCATGGCCTTGGGCCTGCATATCGCCGCCCATTAGCTCGAAGGCCATCAATTGGCCATCCGTGCGTCCTGCTTGCATCATGAAAGCCGCCGCAAGGGTATTGAAAGGACGCTTGTGCGGGGCGATCGCGTTCGGGCTCCGCGGATCGAGGCTGAACAGGCCGCCGCGATTGTGCAGGAAAAAGCCGTAACCCGGCACGGTGACGCCGGAGCCGAAACCGGAAAAATTGCTGTTGACCCAGGACACCATGTTTCCCCAGCGATCGGCCGCAGCCAGCACGATGGTGTCGCCATTGCCGTCGCCGCGCCCCGGCCTTGTCGCCGAGGCATGGGCCGGATCGATTTTTCCACACAGGCTTTGCGCATGCTGGGGCGTGAGCATGGCCTTGACCCGGCCCCCCAGGCCGGGAAGGAAACTGGGATCGCCGTTGATGGAGATCATGTCGGCATAGGCCAGCTTCTTGGCTTCCACCAGCATGTGCCAATAGCGCGCGTCGGCGGGACCGAGCGATGCCAGGGTCTGGCCCGGATAGACCGCCCCCACACAGGCATTCAGGATGTTGAGCATCTCGTTGGCGGCGAAGCCCTGGCTGGGCGGTGGCAGCTCGGCAAGGGTGAAGCCGTGATAGTCGCTCAGCACCGGCTCGACCCATTCGCCCTTGTAATCGGCGAGATCCTCAAGGGTCATGGTACCGCCTAGTGCCTTTTCCTTGGCGACGATGGCCTTGGCGATATCGCCTTTGTAAAAGCCATCGCGTCCCTGCGCCTGCAGCAGGCGGAACGCCTTGGCGAGATCGGGATTGCGAAAGATCTGTCCCGGCTTGGGCTGTTGCCCGTTGATATACCAAGCGCGCACGGAATCAGGGTCCTGGGCCGTACAGCAATGCGAAGGATCCGATGGAACGGGACCGATGGCATTGGGAAGACGCCAATCGAAGGCCGCGCGTTCGGTGATCGGAACACCCTGACTGGCATAGGTCGCGGCGGGCTGCAGCACCTCCTTGAAGGTCCGCGTGCCGTACTTGTCCAGCACCTCTTGCCAGCCCCAGACCGCGCCGGGAACGGTGGCGGCAAGGACGCCGCGCTGCGGCATCCCCGACCCGGGCCCCCAATTTTCCGGATCGCGGGCATAGCCCTTGGAATTCAGAAAGGCGATGGTCTCGCCGCTTGGCGCCTTGCCGCTGGCGTTCAGCACATGCAGCTTGTGGTCCTTGACCGAGTAGATGATGGCGAAGAGATCGCCGCCCATGCCGACATTCATCGGCTCGGTCAGGTTGAGCACGGCGGCCATGGCCACCGCCGCATCCACCGCATTTCCGCCCTTGCGCAGAATCTCCAGACCCGCCTGGGCCGCCAGCGGCTGGCTGGTTGCGACAATACCGTTGCGGCCCATCACTTCCGAGCGGCCCTGAACCAGCCAGCCTTCCGTCCGGTCGCCATGCACGGCGTTGCAAGCAGGCGGGTTCGCCGTTCCGGAATTGCAGGTCGAGGTGGAAAGCTGCGCCTGCGAAGCGCCCGCCAGGAGCGTGAATCCCAAAGCCAAAAGCCTTGTGCCGGTGCGCTGCAACAACTTCATTGCCACCCCCGAGTCTGACGGCGCCTTATACCGTCATAACCAAATGGTGTCACTCATTCCTCGCCGAACTGGCCGAACAGCAGGGAAATATTGATGCGCTGCGAAAGATAATCGTTTTTGAACCGGAACCTGTCGGTCTTGTGGAATTGCGTGGACTTGAAGATCACGGCGCGATTGGCACGGTGCGCAATGGTCGTGCGCTTCGCGCCCGTCCGTTTCAAGAACGCCTGCACCATCTCTTCACTGCCGTTCAGCTTGCGCATGGTCGGAAGATCGGGGGCGGCCGCATCCCAGATCTGCATGCCGCCGCTGTCAGGGTCCAGATTGGCATCGTCTGGTGCGATGTAGAAATTCACATTCACCTTGGAATTGTCGGCATGGGTATTTGTGCCGGTGGAGAGTTCGCTGTCGTATTTGAACGCCCCCAGATAGCGGAATGGCTCCCCATCAAGGATCGCGGCGAAGACGGTCTGGATTTCCTCGACGATCTGCGCCAGGAGCGGGCAGGCAAAGCCGTCTTCCGGCGCTGCGCCGAGATAGCCCGCATCATAGATCTTACGCCACACTGTCGATCCCGCACAAAACAGGCGCAGCTTTTCCAGCGCGGCGGCGGTGAGGAAATTGTCGATCACCACCATCTGCGGCTTGCTTCTGCGCCAGTCGCCAATCAATTGGGCTGCGGCATTGGCAGGATTTACCGCAGGGCCTGACAACCGGCTTCCCTCCGCCAGCTGGAACATGTCCGTCACTTGCGACGCATCCGGCGCTGCCTTGCCACCCCACAGATAGTGGCGCTGCGCCAGGTCATGTTTGATCTTGTGGGATGGCGCATCCACAGACGATGACGGTCCCCTGCCATGCACCAGGCCCGCGCGGTGCATATAATGTTCGAACCCTTCGGCAACATGGCCGTTCTGGGAAAGTACCGCGCCCAGATGAAAATGGGCTTCCGCGAAATCGGGCTTGTGGGCAAGCGCCTGGCGATAACAGGCGATGGCTTCATCCGTCTTGGCTTGAGCGAGCAGCGCCGTCCCCAGATTGTCCAGCACCACCACATCGCCGGGACGGATCGCCAGCGTCTGGCGATACAGCGCGACGGCGCAATCCCGTATTTCCGCTTTGAGCGGTTCAAATCGTCCATCTGCCAGGCCGCGCTGCATCGCCTGTCGCAGGATTGCGCCGGCCTCGGCCGGGTTTCCGCCGGCCAGCAGACCTTTAGCGCAGGAGAAATAGAACAGCGGTTCTGCCGGATCGATCTCCAATGCGGATTTCAGGCGGGCAAGTCCTTCTTCCATCCGTCCTGTCTGGACCAGGAGCACCCCCAGATGATGGTGGGCGCCCGCATGGCCCGGATCCGCGCCGATCAGGGCACGATAGCTTTTCTCGGCCGCCGCCAGACGTCCCGCCCGATGGTCGGCGAGCGCCTGGTTAAGCGCAATGTCACGGGACAGCGGGGTCTGGGAAGGAGACATGGCGGTGACAACTATAGGCGAATTGACCGCAATACCCGCAAGATACACCGTTGACCCTTTGCCGGCCGCCGGTGTCCGATGGTGCCGCCAAAGCGGGAAACAGTCTTTGATTGGTCAGATCGCGCATAGGGTGCCGGCGGCCGCAGCGGCCCTTTGTCTGGCTGTCGCCGTTTTGGCGAATTCCGCCATGGCGCAGGACGCGGAACTGGCCGATCTCAATGCCAAGGCTTCCGGCCTGGATCCGGAGGATTACCGGTTTGTGCAACCGGTCTGCACCCGCTGCCACACGCCGGAGATGTTCCTGCACTCCCGCAGCTGGTCGGGATGGCAAGGCATTTTCAACCAGATGCGCGGCTATGGCGCCCAGGGCACCCAGGAACAATGGGACGGTATTTACAAATATTTCCAGCACAGCCTGACCCTGATCGACGTCAATCATGCCGATGAGGATGAACTGTCCGCAGTCCTTGGGGTCGATGAGAAAACCGCCATCGCTATTGTGCAGCGCCGCACGGATCAAAAGTTCAAATCCGCCGCCGAACTGGCGGCCGTGCCGGGCGTGGATAGGGCGCGGATCGAAAGCATTGGGCCCAGGCTGTTGTTTGACCGTCCGGCGGAGGACCAGTAAGGTTGCGCATCGCCGCGGGGTGCGCGATGTCACAAGCGTCGTTTCCCATTTAATTTTTCCAGGGGAGAAGGCCATGCAATTTCGCAAATCGCTGATGACCACCGCCAGTTTGGCGATCATGGCCTGCCTGGCCGGCTCCGTCTCGGCCCAAAACAATTCGGCACGCCCCGCCGCCCCTGCGACTGCCGCGCGCCCTGCGGGAGCGATCCTCCCGTACCAGAGTCCGCTACGTCACCTGGTTTACATCGCCACGCCG
>DATBCP010000099.1:0-3614 GCA_036270435.1 Rhizomicrobium sp.
CATCTCGCTTTCAATGGCATGAAAGCGGTCCAGCAATCGGTCCAATTTTGCGGCGGGGATCATGTCCCGAAAATCCAGTCCCTAAGGTCCAAACAAAAAGGCAGCCGCGAAGGCTCGCGGCTGCCCAATTCCATGTAACTCGCTACTGTGCGGCTTCGAGGGGTTCGGGCTTCGACGATGCCTGGCCGTTACGCTCGGCTTCGATCTCGGCGGCCTTTTTCTCGCAAAGCTCCACGACATGGTTCACCAGGTCGGTATTGTCGAGCTTGTAGGCGGGCTTGCCATTCAGATAGATCATGCCGTGCCACTTGCCCGCGCCGCCGCCGGTGAAGGCCAGATCGGTCTCGCGCGCCTCGCCCGGACCATTGACCACGCAGCCAATGATCGACAGCGACATGGGCGTGGCGATGTGTTTGAGCCGGTCTTCCAGCAGCTTGACCGTGTCGATGACATTGAAGCCCTGGCGGGCGCAGGACTGGCAGGACACGATATTGACGCCGCGATGGCGCAGGTTGAGCGACTTCAGAATGTCAAAGCCTACCCGCACTTCTTCGACCGGATCGGCGGAGAGCGAGACGCGGATGGTGTCGCCGATGCCGCTCCATAACAGCATGCCCATGCCGATCGAGGATTTGACGGTGCCGGAGATCATGCCGCCGGCCTCGGTGATGCCGACATGCAGCGGGCAATCGATCGCCTCGCTTAGCGCCTGATAGGCCGCCACCGCCAGGAACGGATCGGAAGCTTTCACCGAAATCTTGTATTCGCGGAAGTCCAGGTCATCCAGGATCTTGGCGTGGTTGAGCGCTGACTCCACCATCGCTTCGGGACAGGGCTCGCCATATTTTTCCAGAAGATCTGGTTCCAGCGAACCGGCATTGACACCGATACGCATGGAGCAGCCATGGTCCTTGGCCGCCTGGACCACTTCGCGCACCCGTTGGGCGGAACCGATATTGCCGGGATTGATGCGCAGGCAGGCGGCGCCGTTCACTGCCGCCTCAATGGCGCGCTTGTAGTGGAAATGGATATCGGCCACCACCGGAATGGCGGCGGCCTTGGTGATGGCCTTCATCGCCTTGGTGGCGTCCTCATCGGGACAGGAAACGCGCACGATGTCGGCGCCCGCTTCCTCGATCCCGCGGATCTGGTCGATGGTGGCGCGCGCGTCCCCGGTGATGGTGTTGGTCATGGTCTGCACCGTGATCGGCGCGTCGCCGCCGACCGGCACCTTGCCGACCATGATCTGGCGCGATTTGCGCCGGTGGATGTCGCGATAGGCGCGAATGCTCATTCTCAAGCCCTTTGAAGTCGATATTTAGTGGTTGTTGAAACGGTCCGCCAGCGGCCCCGGATCCAGGGAAACCTTGCCGACAACCTGTTGTGCTTTTCCGGCCCGACCCAGGGAAATACCGTCCAGGTCCACCTCGACCGCGCCCGCGTCGCTGGTTGCCAGGGTCAGGCCCGGCAGGTCCGGCACCTGATAGCTGTCGCCGGACTTCAGATCCCGATTGAGCAATATCTTGCCGTCAGGACTTTTCACCGTGAGCGTTACGTCGCCGCGGGCGCGCAGCACCACCCGGGGATTGCGGTTCGCGGCGCCATAGACCTGGCCGGCACCGACCAGGGGCACCGCCGCCGATGCCGGCGGTGCCTGAGGTGTGGCCATCGGCGAGACGGAGGAAAGCGGTGTCGACCGCGTCGCCGGCGTCTTGGCCCCGGCCGCAGGGGGCGGCAGGGCGGAGGCTTGCTGTTCGGCCGCATCATTGGCCGCTCGCGGCGGCGAAGCGTCGGCGGCCGGGGATGGGACGGCGACCTGCGGTGGGGCCACCACCGGCTGGGGCACAGGCTTGGCGGCAGGCTTGGGCGCGGTGAGGACCGGCGCGGGCGGTACTGGCTGGTTGGTATCCCCGCCCGACGACACCAGCCGCCAGCCACCCCAGGCCAGCAAGATGACCACCACACCGGCAATCAGGCGCCAGCCATACGGCAGGTGGCGCTCATCCTGATGGATCGGCGCCGGTTCGCGGGTATGGTCTTCTGCCCGGCCGGTGACCTCCCGTTTGAAGCGTTCGACATAATGGGCGTCATCCAGCCCCAGATGACGCGCGTAAGAACGCACAAAACCAATGGCGTAGGTCTTGCCGGGCAGATCCTCCAGCCGGCCGTCCTCCAATGCCTCCAGATGGTCCTTGCGGATCTTGAGCGCCCGCGACACCTGGGCGATCTCATCTCCCCGCCGAAGCCTGGCGGCGCGCAATTCCTGGCCTACGGTTTGCTGCGAACCCTCCCCATCGCCGGAGGTTTCGGAAATCTCGCGCAGATGGATGCGACGGCGAGCCGAGGCCTCGCCATTGTCATTTTCCGCGGACAGTTGGGGTATTTTGCTCATACAGCCATTCTAAGCGCGTCACCCTTGCCAAGTCCGGGGCGAAAGCGCGGCTAAATATTTGTGTTGATTATCTTATCCGATCAAGCCGCGGGGAACAACCGCTGCGCTGCAAAAAGTATGGCCGGACCGCCCGTAAGACCGCCCAGAACGGGGATTTTTCCTTTATTTCAGGACAATTCCGCGTTCCGCGGCAAAGGCGGAAAGCCGGGTCCTGAGGCTATGGTCGGTCCGCCCGCAGAGCCGGTCGACAAAGGTGGCGACCTCCCCCAGATGCAAGCTGCGAATCATCATCTTGATGGGACCGATATTGCCGGGCTGCATGGACAGGGTGCGTATCCCCAGGCCCAGCAGCGCCATGGCGTCCAGCGGCCGGCCCGCCATCTCGCCGCACAGGCTGAGATCGCCTGAATTCTCGGCCGCGCTATGCACGATCAGGCGGATCAGGGTGAGCGAGGCGGGATTGAGATTGTCATAGCGCTTGGAGACACGCGGATTGGTGCGGTCCACGGCAAAGGCCAGCGACAGAAGGTCGTTGGAGCCTATGGAGACGAAATCGGCCGACCGCATCAATTGGGGCAGCATGAAAGCCAGCGCCGGTACTTCCAGCATGGCACCCACCAGCACCTGGGTGGGACGCACCAGATTGAGCAGCCTGGCACGTTCCAGCTCGCGGTCGATCAGGGCGCGGCCGCGATTGAACTCGTCCACGTCGGACACCATCGGCAACAGGATGCGCAAAGTGCGCCCCGCGCTGGCAGTGAGAAGCGCGCGCACCTGGTAGCGCAGCAAGGCGGGGCGGTCGAGCGCGATGCGGATGGCACGCCAGCCCAGCGCGGGATTTTCCTCACGCTCCCAACGGGCATAGGGCAGAACCTTGTCGCCGCCCAAATCCAGGGTGCGGAACACCACCGGCTTGTCGCCCGCCGCGTCCAGTATCTTCTTGTAGAAGGCCGACTGGTCGGAGAGACGCGGCATGGTTTCGCCGATCATGAATTGCAGTTCGGTGCGGAACAGGCCGATGCCGTCGGCACCCGATTGCAACAGCTGCGGCATGTCGAATTCCAGGCCGGCATTCATCATCAGCCGGATGGCGACCCCGTCACGGGTGACGGCGGGCAGCTCGCGCACCGCGGCAAAGCGGGCCTGGGCCTGGATCCGCAATTCGCGCTTGTTTTCGAAGGCCTTGACGATCTCGCTGGCGGGCCTGAGATGGACCTCGCCG
>DATBCP010000100.1:0-5529 GCA_036270435.1 Rhizomicrobium sp.
TCATGACCACGAATTGCAGGCCGATCAGCGCGCCCGCGGCGCCGCCGACGATGACATTGAAGCTGTCCCACTCGCCCAGTTCCGACATCGGCCATGCCCCGTTTTCCGCCGATGCTAGCGGAGATCGGGCACAGGGTGGAAGGTCCCGTGGAACTCAGGCGCGGGAGGGGATCGCCAGCGGAATAGTCATGGAGCAGCGCAAGCCGGCCGGGTCAAAGGAAATCTCAGCCGAGCCGTTTTCGCCGCGCAAGGCGCGTTCGATCAAGCGCGAGCCGAATCCCTTTCGTGTCGGCGCTTGGACGGGCGGCCCGCCGGTTTCGTTCCAGTCCATTTTCAGGACCGCCTTGTCCCTCTTGCCGTCAATGCGCCAAGTCAGATCGACCGATCCTGTCAGGTTGGACAGCGCGCCATATTTCACCGCATTGGTCCCCAATTCATGCAGCAGCATGGAAACCAGCAGCGCAGTGTTCGGACGCAATTCCACGTCCGGACCGGAGAAGGAAATGCGCTTCTCCCGTCCGTCCATGAAGGCGCGCATGGACCGTTCGGCCGTGTCCATCATGGTGGCGGACTGCCAGCTGCGCTGGTTCAAGCCTTCATGGGCCTCGGCCAGCGCCTGGATCCGCGCTCCGAAAGCATGCCTTTCGCTGTCCGAAGCTTCGCGGAAGGTCTGGGTCGCCATCGCCTGAACCGTGCCCAAGGTGTTCTTGACGCGATGTTTGATTTCGTTGAGCAGAAGCTCTTTGGCGTCTTCGGCCTTGCGGCGCTGTTCGATTTCGATTTCCGCGGCGCGGTGCAGGCGCGCATTGTCCATCGCCACCGCGGCCAGGGAGGCGATGGCGGCGACCAGGCTCTGCGATTCCTCGGTGAACATGTTTGGCTGGTCATGGCCGAAGAAAAGGCCGCCATGCACCTCACCATTGCTCGACATGACCGGAATCGCCATGTAGCTCACCACCGGCAGATGGCCTTTCGGCATGCCGAAATGCGGCCCGTTCAGGCCGTAGCGCGGGTCCTTGCGAATATCGCCCGACCTCACAATGCCCTTGCCATGGAAGGTGGGGGCGAAGATGGCGGTGTTGCGCGGCATTCCCAGCTGTTCGAAGCTCTGCTTCGACGCTCCTGACAGGCTGAACAGCAGATAGGATTCCCCGCCGTTCTTGACCACATTGTAGAAGAACGCCCCGAACTGGGCGCCGCAAGCGTCCGTCGCCAGGTCCGTGACCGTCTGCACCACACGTTCCAGGTTGAGGTCGCGGGAAATCTCCCTGGAGACCCGGTAAAGAATTTCCAGTTGCCGGTGCGCCCGCTTCTCGTCGGAGATATTGCGGGCGATTTTCGAGGCGCCGATGATCTTTCCCGTGGCATCCTTGATGGGCGACACGGTCAGCGAGATGTCGAGCAGCCTGCCATCCTTGGTGCGGCGCACGGTTTCGAAATGTTCGATGCGCTCGCCCAGGCGCAAGCGGCCGAGAATCTCGTCCTCTTCGTGATGCCGCTGGGGCGGAATGAGAGTGAGCACCGACCTGCCGATGATTTCCCGTGCGGTGTAGCCGAACATGCGCTCGGCCGCGGCGTTCCAGCTTTGGATGACCCCGTTCAGGCTTTTGCTGATGATGGCATCCTCTGAGGATTCCACGATCGCCGCGAGATGGAGCGATGCGGTTTGCGCCTCATGGCCGTCCGTGACGTCGACCAGCATGTTGACTGCGCCGATCAGCTTTCCCGATCGGTCGAACATGGGGGTGGGATAAGGAATGAAAGGAAACCTGCTGCCGTCGGGCCGCTCGGCAACCGCTTCATATCCGCGAACCGGCTGGCCCGTCTTGAGCGCAATAGCCATGGGACATTCGTCATGCGCCATCGGCTTGCCATCCGGCCAGAACAGCCGCCAGGAACCGCACCACCAATCTTCACCCAGCTTCGGGGTGCGGCCCCAAAGCTTCGCAGCCGCTTCGTTGAAATATGTGATGCGGCCTTCGGCGTCGGTCGCATAGATCGCGACCGGCAAGGCTTCGACCAGCGATTGGAAAAAGCCGCCGTCATCCATCAGCGCTTCCAGTTTTTCCGCACCCGCACATTCCGCAAGGCTGTTGACAACGATGGCGCGAAAATCTGCGATGCTGGAGCCGGTCTCTATATTCTCGGACACGATGTTTTCCCGCTGGGCCAGCCATTTTGGGCGCGTTAACGGAGCCTTGCAACCAAGGAAAAGTTTGGAACCCTTCGCATGTGCCGGCGTTGCCAGCTGTTTAACATACGTCAATCGCCGGGCTGCATCCGTGAGCAAAGAACAGGCTGTGGCCGTGGTGGTCGAAGATGAGTGGCTGCTTCGTTTGGAAGTTGCCGATGCCCTCGCGCAAGCGGGTTGGGACGTCATCGAATTGGCGACGGGGGAACAAGCGCTTTTCTGGCTGGAACAAGGCGGCCAGCCGCGTCTTCTGATCACCGACATCCGGCTTCCCGGCCTGGTCATGGGATGGGATGTCGCGGAGCGGTTCCGTGGGCGCTACCCCAAAATCGCGGTGGTCTACTGCTCGGCCAATCCGCCGGACCGGCAGCGGCAGGTGCCGGGCAGCTTCTTTTTCGCCAAGCCGGTCCGCATGGATGTCGTGATAAATGCCTGCGGCGCACCCTCCTGAACGATACTTGTGTACGCAATCGCGCAAAGCGCGCGCGCGCGGCGGGGGGACTATTTCGTGCTGCTCTGCGCCACAGTCACCAGCCCGCCATCGCTGGCTTCGGCGGGAATGTCCACCGCCAGCCGCGTGCCTGGCTTGATGCCGCCCGCCAGAGTGACTGTGTCGCCGTCGGTCGATGCCAGCGCCACCTTGATGTAGTGCAGCCGTGAATCCGATCCCACCACAGCGACGAACTGGTCGTTGCCGCGGGTGACCAATGCGCCCACCGGCACCTGTGTCGCGCTTGACACCGGCACATGCAGGGTCATGTAGGCAAAGCTGCCGCCCAACAGGAACCGCTCGCGATTGTCGAGCACAACTTCCACCAGCATGGTACGGGTCCTGGCATCGAGCTGTCCCGCGACGCGGGTGATTTTGGCGTTGAGTGAGCGGCCGGTATTGGCGGCATCCACGATTTCGGCGCTGTCGCCTTCATGCACGAAAGGCGCCACGTCCTGCTGCACATAAGCGTCTATGCGCAACCGCGTGTCGTCGGAGATCGTCACCACCGGTTGGGCCGCGGTCTGGCTGGTGGTGGCATTCTGCACCAGCGCGCCGGGATCGGCGAAGCGCGCCGTCACCCGTCCGTCGAACGGCGCCACCAGCCGCTCATAGGATTTCAAGGTGGCGTATTGATCGAGCGTCGCCTTGGCGACACGGGCGTCGGCATCCGCCTGGTCGGCCTGCTGGGCGGCGATGGCATTCTGGCGCAACAGCTGGTCATAGCGCTGGGCGATGCGCTGTTTGTTGATCAAATCGGCATGCGCGCTGTTGTATTGTGCGTCGGTCTCTTGCGACTCGATGGTGGCGAGCAACTGGCCGGCTTTGACCGCGTCGCCCTTGTCCGCCAGCACCTTGGAAAGATAGCCGCTGACCTTGGCGTAGAGCGTCGCTTGGCTGTAAGGCGTGACGCTGGCCAGCACCGTCACCTTCTGCAAGGCCGCGCTGCTGCCGGCTTCGACCACCTGCACCACCGGGCCCTTGGCGGTCGCCTGGTCCAGGTCGGCGCGGGCGGAGGAAAGGCTGAGATGGTGCAGCACCACCACCAGCACGGCAAGGACCGCGGCCGCGCCCAGCGCCAGGATTGCCCAGCGGCGGAAACGGATTTCGCCGCCCTTGCCGCTGCTCGGGCTGAACTCAACCATGTTGTTCCACTCCTTGGCCGCCGATCTCTTCCTCAAAACGCCTGTCGAGGGCCTGAAGCGATGGCGGCTGCTTGCGCAACAGAATATAGGCGATCGGCACCAGGAACAGGGTGGCGAAGGTCGCCAGGATAAGGCCGCCGATCACGGCGCGGCCCAGCGGCGCATTCTGCTCGCCTGCCTCGCCCAAGCCAAGCGCCATGGGGATCATGCCCAGGATCATTGCCATGGCGGTCATCAGGATGGGACGCAGCCGGGTGCGGCCCGCTTCGATCACCGCCCCCAATGCGTCGGCACCGGTGCGGGCGCGGATGTCGTTGGCGAAGCTGACCACCAGGATCGAATTCGACACCGAGATGCCTACCGACATGATGGCGCCCATCAACGATTCCACATTGATGGTGGTGCCGGTCAAAGCCAGCATCCAGAGGATGCCCACCAGCGCACCGGGAACCGCCATCATGATGATCAAGGGATCGAGCCAGGACTGGAACAGGATCACCAGCAAGGCATAGACCAGGATCACCGCCAGGATCAGGCCCAGGCCGAGATCGGTGAAGGCGGTGTTCATCACTTCATTCTGGCCGCGGATGGTGATGGCGGTGGTGGCGGGCAGGGACGGCTTGATCTTGTCGATGACGCGCTGGATGTCGGCGGCGGCGGCGCCCAAATCGCGGCCGTCGATATTGGCGTCCACGTCGATCACCCGCTGCACGGTATAATGGTTGATCGATTCCATATCGGTATAGGGCGCGACCCTGGCGATATCCGACAGTCGCAGGGCCGGCGCGCCGGGCGCAGTCGAAAGCGGGTTGACTGGCGTGCTGGCGCTGGCCATCGGCATGTTCATCAACTGGGAGATGGTCGAGACCTGGGGCAGAGGCATCTGCACGCCCACCACGTAATTCACGCCATTGGCCGGGCTGAGCCAGAAGGAAGGCGATACGCCCGCGCTGGAGGAAAGTCCGGTCAGCATGTTGTTGCTCACATCGCGCTGGGACAGGCCGACCTCGATGGCGCGCTGGCGGTCGACATTGATCTTCAGGCCGGGATAGCTCATCACCTGCTGGATATGGGCGTCCGCCACGCCAGGGACCTTCTCCACCGACGCCAGCAACGTTCTGCCGATGTCATAGGACTTGTTGATGTCGGCGCCCTGGATCTGGATATCGATGGGCGCGGCCAGGCCGAAATTCAGCACCTGGCTGACAATGTCGGCGGTCTGGAAATAGAAGGTCGAGCCAGGGAAGGCGCCGGGCAGGCGGCGGCGGATCTCGCGCATGTAATCGACCGACGGCCGGTGGCCTTCGCTGAGCTGGATCAAGATCTCGGCGTCCATGCCGCTGACATTGTCGGTCGGCACCAGAGCCAGATTGTAATAGATCGGCAGGCCGATCATGTCGTTGATGGTGTGCAGTTCGGCCGGCGGGATGATCTCGCGGATATGCCGCTCCACGTCCAGCACCAGTTTTTCGGTCTGCTCGATACGGGTGCCGGGCGGAGCGCGGTAATGCAGCTTGATGATGCCGACATCGGCGGTGGGGAAGAAGTCCGAGCCGATCACGGTGAACAGTCCGCCAGTCAGCAACACCACCAGCCCGGCACAGACCAGAATGAACCGGCGCTGCTCCAGCACCACCGCCAGGGCACGGCCATAGGCTTCGCGCAGGCGGATAAAACCGCGCTCGAAGGTGCCGAACACGCCT
>DATBCP010000101.1:0-2626 GCA_036270435.1 Rhizomicrobium sp.
GTCCTGGGTGCCATAGACCTGCCAGATGAAGCCGCCATCCACTTCGATGCCATGCAGCCGGTCGACATGGGCGGCGGGGAACATATAGTCACATTCCCAGGTCACCGGATTCATCCGCACCAAAGCTTCCAGCCGGTTGGACTGAATCCACAAACGGCCGCCATCGGCATTTTCCCAGGCCAGGCCATGGCAGGAGCCGCCATTGTTCTTGGGCCCAAACGGGATCTGGCGATGACTGACGGTCTTGCCGTTCATGTCGGTCTGGAACACCCCTTCCACCGGCGGATCGGGCGGATTGTGCACCGATGCGCCATTGGCGCCGCTCCATACAAAGCCGTTGCCCACCGCCATGCCGCTGCAGTCTTCGCATTTGGTCACCACGCTGTGCAGCACCTTGCCTTTGCGGTCCAGCAGCCAGGCGGTTTCCGGTCCCCGGTCATGGCGCTGCTGCTGCACCCAGAAGCCGCGCCCGCCGGGATCGGCGGTGATGGCATTGGGCCAGCTGGGCGGGGTGAGAAACAATTCGGTGGTGCGCGCCTTGCGGCGAGGGACGACCTTGGCCTTCATGCTGGCCAAGGTGCGGCCCAGCTCGTCCGTGCCGGGTTTGCGCTTCTGGGCCAAAGCCGGCGCAGCGGCCATCGTCATCGCCGCACCGGTGAGGAATTGTCTTTTATCCATCGTCTTCCTCCTTGGCTTTTGCCCTTACGGCAGGAACACCATCACCGCAGGACTGCCGATCCCTAAGAACTTGCCGGTGAATCTCGGCACCCCATTCGCATCCAGCCGGAAGGTGGTGAGATTGTCGGCACCCTGGTTCATCGAATAAAGAAACTTGCCGGTCGGATCGATGGTCAGGCTGCGCGGAATCGTGCCCTCGGTATGGGTGTTGGCGACAAGCTTGACGCTGCCATCCGGCTGCACGTCCATCGTGGCGATGGTGTCGTGATTGCGATTGGCGCCATAGAGGTGCTTGCCCGCCTTGTCGATCAACAGCTCCGATGTCGTGTTGCTGCCTTCGAAACCCGCCGGCAGCGTCGAAATGGATGAGCCCTTTTGGGTCAGCTTGCCATTGGCAAAGCTGTAGACGGTGAGACGCGAGTCCTGCTCCTGCTGCTGGTACAGCGTCTTGCCGTCCGGCGAAAAGGCGAAATGGCGGGGCGCGGCGCCGGGAACCGACTTGGTCACCGACACCTGCTGCAGCTTGCCGCTGTTGGTGTCCAGCTTCCAGACGAAGATCTGGTCGCGGCCGGCATCGGCGCCCAGCACATATTGGCCCGATGGATCGGGCAGGATCATGTGGCCGCGGCTGCCATGCGGTTCCATGCTGCCGAACATGCCCGGCGGCTTGTCCTTGGCGTTGTAGACGCCCATCGGGCCTTCGGGCTTCACCACATCGGTGGCCGCGCCCAGGCTGCCATCCGGCTTGATGGGGATCACCGCATAGCTGCCGCCGGTGTAATTGGCGACCAACAGGAATTTGCCGGAGGGATGAACGACAGCATAGCAGGGAATGGAGCCGCCGGAGTCCACCACATTGAGCTGCTTCAAAGCGCCGGTGGCCGGATTGACCGAATAGGCCGTGACCGAACCGCTTTTGTTGGGGCCATAGCTGGCAATCTCGTTCACGGCATAGAGGAATTTGTGATCCGCCGACAGCGTGATCCAGGACGGCGACAAGGCCTTGACCATCAGCCGCAAATGGGATGGCGCGCCCGTCGCCTCGTCGATATCGGCGAGATAGATGCCTTCGCCATTGCCGCTGGGGCGCGGCGCCGCGGGGTCCTTGGTGTAAGTGCCGATATAGGCGCGCGCGGCAAAAGCCGCATGGGCCGATCCCAGGATCAGGGCTGCGGCGGCGACGGTGGTAAGAAATTTCATCTCTCTCTCCTTGAGGCTCTAATTATCCGGCAATGCGAAGACAAAGATCGCGCATGCCGGTGCCGACGCCACAAGCGCCGCAACACAGATACCGGCATGCCAGGAACTCATTTCCCCATCCGCGCTCTTCTTATTATGGCGGGAGTCCTAGCATGGCCGTCCGGTCTCCCCAAGCCTGTGCAACCGCAACATTTTTCGCCAAAATGCGGATTGAAAAGCCCCGATCAAAGCATCCATGCCAGAGGTCATGGCGAGATCGTCGCGGCGCCGGGATCGGCAATGTTGTCCGGTCAGCACAAACCCGGTTCGCGCCCGCGGAAGCGATAATCGTGTTTTTCGGTGTTTCGCGCGTTCTGGAAGAACGCAGCCGGCTGGGGCTGGACCCGAACGGACGGCCGGACTGGCGGTCGCGGGTCCCGCATGGGCAGGCTGTCCGTCCATATCGCACGGTGCGGAAAAACGTTGTGAAGGATTGTCCCGTTCCGGTCCGCTGAAATTCACAATCGCTTTTTCGGGGCGCGTCGCCGGTGCCGCGCAGCTTTCCTCCTGCCTCGGCTGTGTCCCCGCCTTGCCCCAGCCCCGCTCCAGCAAGGTCTTTGCCGCGGATACCCGAACCCCTGTCGGCGCGTCGGCGCAAGCCATGATTTCTACCAGCACAGCGATCGCGGCCTTGGTGTGTTCGCGCGCCAGTTCAACGATGTCGACCGGGATGTCGTTTTCATGTGTCATCATGAAAACAAGGTGGCGG
>DATBCP010000102.1:0-4205 GCA_036270435.1 Rhizomicrobium sp.
GACCGAAGTCCGGTTGTTGTAGGACGTCACCGTCAGGATCGCGCCCTGCCCGAGCAGCCCGCCACGATGCAACGCCGGATCCAGCTCCACCTTGCGGAAGGTGGTGCCATAAACGCCCGGAATGCCGTAATGCTCGGCCAGCCGCTGGTTGAGATAGGTGTAGTTGGCGTCCAGGAAATCCATGGCGCTGCGGTTTTCCCGCACCACGCCGTCAAAGAACATCTCGGTTTCCGTCTGCATCGCCGAACGCAGGCGCTCGTCGAAACCCGGGAACGCGCGGCGGTCGGGCTTCTGATATTCCAGCCGGCGCAGATAGAGCCATTGTCCGGCGAAATTCTCGGTCAGCGCCTTGGCGCGCGGGTCGGCCAGCATGCGCGCAACCTGGGCCTTCAAGACCGCGGGGTTGTGCAACTGCCCCTTTTGGGCCACCGCCAGCAGCTGATCGTCCGGGCTGCTGCTCCACAGGAAGAAGGACAGGCGGGTCGCCAGTTCGCTGTCGCTGATGCGATGCACCGTGCCCGGCTTGCTCAAGTGCGGATCGCTCTCGCGCATGAACAGGAAGTCGGGCGAAACCAGGATGGCTTCCAGCGAGGCCTCGATGCCATGTTCGAAATCCGCGCCTTTGCGGCCCTGGGCATAGATCTTCATCAACGGCGCGATATCCGTCGCACCGACCGGCCGGCGATAGGCATGATGCGCCAGGTTGGTGAGTATCTTGGTGACGCAAGCCTCTTCCGAAAGCGATTGCGACGGATGGCAGATGAAAATCTTGCGGCGGCTGGGCGTGTCGCCCGAACCCTTGACGTCATAGGGTCCCACCACCGAGATCTGCATCACATCGCGCAGATAGAAGGACTGGGAGACATTGGGCCCGGTGGCCACCGACGGCACCGAAAGCCTCTCGACCCGCGCGCCGTCCACCGACACATCCAGGGGGATCGGGACCGGCGCAGCGGCGGGTTCGCGCGGCCCCAGCACGGATTTGGGCACGATGTGTTCATCCAGCGCCAGACTCTTGGGGAAGGACGCGCCGATGGTGCGCAGCCCCGCCTTCAGGGGCACCTTCACCTCAAAGCGGTTGCGGGCGTCGATTTCGCCTTCTTCCGAAGTGTTGGCGTTCAGGAAGACCTGGATCGTGTAGGTCGCGTCATAGGGCGCATAGAATTTGAACGCGCCGCCGCCACGCGATTCCAAAGGAAGGTCGTCGCTGGCACGCTCATTGTAGGAGGCGACGCCGAATCCGTTGACGAACAGATCCTTGGGGATCTTGTAATCGGTGGTGATGACCTTGCGCGAGGACTGGCCGGTCGCCATGCGGCCGATCTTGCCCGCCACATTGATGTAACGGTCCATCAAGGTCGGCGAAACCGTCAGCACATCGGCGATATTGTCGAAGCCGTAGCCGGTATCGTCGGGCGGCATCTCCTTGCTGAAATCCACGTCCAGGCCCAGCAGGTCGCGCACCGCATTTGCATATTCCATGCGGTTCATGCGGCGCACCGTGGCCCGGCCCGGATTGGGATGGGCCGCGGCATCGGAGTCCAGCGAGGTGGCGAGCCAATGAGTGAAATCGGCGATCTGTTCCTTGGGCGGCCGCGGCATGCCGCGCGGCGGCATTTCGCCCAGGCTCAAGCGGCGCAAAATCTTTTCCCAGGTCGCCTGGTTGGCCTGCAGATTGTCGGCGTCCAGCGGCACCACCGACATGCCCGCGGTCTTGAGCTTGTCGTTATGGCAGGCCGTGCAGTACTGCATCAGCATATGCTTGCGCTCGGAGGTGGTGGGCGCGGATGCATCCGTGGCAACAGGTGCCGTGGCCGGAGCATTCGCGGCGATCTGGGCGCCAGCGGGCGAAGGATCGGCCAAGGCACTGCCAAAATGACCACAAACGGCGGCCAGCGCAGCCAGGGCGACAACTCCTGCCCCAAAAGCGGCCTGCCTCGTAACGCGCACCATATACGGCAATCTCCCATTCCCGGCGGCTCTTCTCGGCCACCGAGTCAACAGCACCTA
This sequence comes from Rhizomicrobium sp., assembly GCA_036270435.1. Classification (GTDB taxonomy): domain Bacteria; phylum Pseudomonadota; class Alphaproteobacteria; order Micropepsales; family Micropepsaceae; genus Rhizomicrobium. The sequence goes on from DATBCP010000102.1 coordinate 2,011, forward strand.
TATCCCTGACCTCCATATTAAAGTGAACCGCACTTTTTGGACATGGTTTCGCTACCACAAGGTTTGTGAAACATTGCTACATGCTGCGCCGCAGCATGAGCGCGGCCGATCTTGCCTTCGGCCCGCAACAATGGGTTAGCCTGTCGACAACGCAGGGAGTTCCTTTCATGGACAGACGGACCGTGTTGGCATCGCTGGGTGCTGTTGTCGCAGCCACGCCGCTCAGGGCTCAGGAATCCGCCCAAGCACCAAGATGGAGCTCGCCTGTCATCGACATGCACTTCCACATGCGCCGGACGCCGGAGCTCAACATCGCCCATCAGCAAGGCGCGGGTATCACCGCGGCAAATTTGCTGACCCGTGGCGATGCGGCCTCCGAAGTCGCCGCCTTGCAGGCACGGACCCCGAAACTATTCCCCTGCTGGTTCGGTTCGACCGACGTGACCAAACCGGACGCCGGGCAGATCCTCACCCAAGTTGTGAAGAGTGGCGCCAAAGGCTTTGGCGAACTGAAATTTCCCGTTGCTGCCGACGGCCCGGAAATGCGCCGGGTCTATGACCTGGCGGCGGAGTTGAATGTGCCGGTGCTGATTCATTTCCAGGAAGTCGGCCAACCCGCCGCGCCCGGCGGCTACAATACCGGCATCAAGCGCTTTGGCGCGATCCTCAAGGCCTATCCCCGCACCAAGTTTATCGGTCATGCCGATGCCTTCTGGGCCAATATCAGCGCCGACTACCATGAGCAGGAAGCCTACCCCACCGGGCCGATCATGCCGGGCGGCGTGACCGACAGGCTGCTTGCGGACTATCCCAACCTGTTCGCCGACACGTCCGCCAATTCCGCCAACAATGCCCTGTCACGCGATCCGGCCTTCACCGCCGGCTTTCTCAAGCGCCACCAGGACAAGTTGCATTTCGGCAGCGACTGCAATTGCGAGGATGGCAAGGGCGGGGGCGCGGCGCAGAATTCCGACCGGGTGGCGCCGCGCATGCGCGGCAAGTGCGTTGCCCAGGAGACGCTCAAGCTGCTGACCGCCTCGACCACGCCGCAGGTCTTCCGCAAGATCGCCTGGACAAACGCCCACCGGCTGCTGGGAATGCCGGCTTAAGGTCGGGATGTGATGACTCGTGGTATTCGGCTCGTTGCGGCAATCGCCTGCCTGTTCGGCCTGACCATCTGCGCCCAGGCGCAAGCGCCGGCCAATTCCTGTTCGCTGGCCAAGGTGACCCAATTGCCGCTGGGTGAAAACCGGGGATGGTTCACCACCACCGTCGGCATCAACGACCATCCTGTTGTCATGGTGATCGATACGGGGGCTGCCCACACCGCGGTATCGCCGGAGCTGGTGAAACAACTTCACTTGCCGCAAGACCGGCACAGCAAGCTGATCGTGCACGGGGTCGGCGGTGACAGGCAAGCGGCATACCCCGTCATAGCGCACGCGTTCCGGGCGGGCGCCGGACACCTGGTCGATTATGAAATGCTGGTGGCCAATGTCGTGGAGCCGGGTGCGAAGCTTGGACCCGACGTGCCGCAGGGCCTGCTGGGAATTGACCTGCTGTCGGACTACGAATTGGAGTTCGATTTTCCCAATCGAACCCTGACGCTTTACACTCCGAGCAATTGCAGCGGGAACTTCGTGCCCTGGTCCGGCCCTTTCGAAGCCATTCAGGGCAAGCGTCAGCTGGACGGAATATTGTTCGTTCCCGTCAGCTTGAACAAAGAATCGATCAACGCCGTGATCGATACCGGATCGAGCAGCTCTTCCATCGGCGCCGATACGGCGCATGCCTTGGGCGTGTCGGACGACGCATTGAAACGGGACCGTGCCATCAAGGCGTTTGGCATCAATGGCATTGCGGTGCGGTCTTACCGGCACCGTTTCGACAGCTTCACACTCGGCCGCACAACCTTCCTTGAGGCCCCGCTGTTCGTCCAGGACGACAATTATGGCGTGTTGCAAATGCTGTTGGGCATGGACGTGTTGCGCCGGTACAAGCTTTGGCTATCGTTCAAGACCGAGCAGGCCTTCCTTCAGGTCCCGCCGCCGGCGCACCAAAAAACCGCTCCCCGGTAGTTAGGGCGCGAGGGAATTTGCGACCTGAGCAGGGTGAGGCCCGGTCCGCGCACGCGCGAACGAAATGGTCCAGTGGACCATTTCGAGGGCCGAACGCGCGGAGCACAAGCGACGCGC
>DATBCP010000103.1:0-1603 GCA_036270435.1 Rhizomicrobium sp.
CAGTGTGGGCGACGTCTCTTTTGGCGCCACAATGACTGTGACGCGCGGACGGTATTGCGCTTGGCTCCCGGCTTCTATCGGGCGATAGCGCAGCCACAGGTCATAACCGTCTTCGGCCCAGGCCGGCATGATCAAGACGGGCGCGGCCAGCAGCAGCACAACAGCGATCAGAAAACGCGACATCCTGTCTCCTGGAGCAATTCTTCTAGCCGCGCGGCGGCGCATTGTGAAATGCCGCCGCGATCGCCTGGCGCAAGGGCTTGGGCTGGTAATTGTCGTCATAGAGCGAAGGCCGCTTGATCATGCCGTCCGGGCGCCTGCCGAAATTCTGCAGCCAGGAATAGTGATCCATCATGCCCCAACCCATCAGATAATCGGTCTGGCGATAGGCGAACATGAAATCCAGGTAGCGCCGCGCCAACTCGGCCATGAAACGGTCGCGCGCGGGGATATCGGCCGGGGTGCCGCGCTCGCCGACGTCGAATTCCGTCAGCGCCAGGCGCAAATCCATCGCCACCGCCGCATCCAGGAACTGCTTCCAGGCGGCCTGGTCGGCGGCATTGAAACTGTTGGACCCTTGCTGTTCCGGATTGGTGCCGGGCCCAATATGGCTTTGCACGCCCAGCAGATGGACCGGCGCCTTGTTGGCCTTGAGCCGCGCCAAAAGCTTCAGCACACCCTCGCGATGCCGGGCGCTAGCGGGACCCCAGCCCATATAGTCGTTATAGACCAGCTTGGCATGCGGCGCCGCTTTGTGCGCGGCGTCGAAACAGATGTCGATGGCGTTGTCGCCCAGATATTTGGTGAAAGCGGTTTGGCGCATGTCACCGCTCACCTCATCCACCGCCTCGTTCACCACATCATAGGTGAAGATGCGAGTGCCGAAATGGGTGCAGACCGTGGTGATATGCTCGCGCAGCAGGCGCTCAGCCTCGGTCGCCGGACGCGTGCCGAAGTCGTAATTCACCAGCCATTTCGGAAAATACTGCGTCTTCTGCCAGAGCAAGGTATGGCCGCGCATCAGCATGTTGTGGCCTTCCGCGAATTCCACCATGCGGTCGGCGAGATAGAAAGTATATTCCTTGGGATCGGGCCTCAGCGCCACCCATTTGGTCTCGTTCTCGCAGACCAGGATGCCGCATTCACGCTGGTGGATTGCCCGCACGCCCTCGTCATTGAAGGACGAGGCAAAATCCTCCGCCCCGCCGCCCGCGCAACTGCCGAAACCGACAAAGCCCTTGGCCTTCGCAAGTGCATCCAGAGAATCGGGAGCGGTGGCGGCCTGGGCCCGATCGCTCACCGCCAGGCCGGTCAACACGGCCAAACCCGATATCGTCTTGGCGAGATCGCGGCGCCTCATTTCCTCCATGGCCTGCTCCTTGTATTTATCTTGGAGAGCGTGGAAGTTAGCGTTACCATTTCCGTGCCGCCCGTCAACCGGCACACCAAAGCGCTGGTCGCGACCATAAGACCAAGCCTGGGGCCACGCCGGGCAACCGGGAGGAATGATGCGCCGCTTTTTCGGCATCCGCTGGATGACCATCGGCCTGATCATGCTGGGGGCGATGGTGAACTTCCTATCGCGCGCCACCCTGGCGGTGGC
>DATBCP010000104.1:0-2719 GCA_036270435.1 Rhizomicrobium sp.
CCAAGACAAAGGCCCACACCATGAACATCACCAGTCCAGCGCCCGCCGCCACATCCTTGGCCCACATGATCCGATCTCCCTCTCCAGTCGACTTTCGTTCTACATTGGTTCTCATTCCAAGACAAGAACAAACCAGGATCAAAATTTCTTGCAGGCGGCCTCTTGTATTTAACCATATTGTTATTTAACTCACTCGTTATGAAAAACCTGGACGCCGCCTACGCCGCCCTCGCTGACCCCACCCGCCGCGCCATCCTGGCCCGGTTGGCGTTGGGAGACGCCACGGTAGGCGAGATTGCCGAGCCCTTCCCCATCTCCGGCCCCGCCATTTCCCGCCATCTCAAAGTGCTGGAAGAGGCGCAGCTCATCACCCGTACCCGGCGCAGCCAGCAATTCGTCTGCCGTCTCAATCCGGAAGGCCTGAAGAGCGCGCAGGAATGGCTGGACTATTACCGCGCCTTTTGGACCGGCGCCTTCGACCGTTTGGACGAACATCTCAAACGCAATCCCCAACTGTCCCCAAACCCCAAGGAGAAAAAATAGCCATGCCGCACGCCCTCGAAATGACCCGCACCTTCAACGTCCCGCCCGCGCGCGTTTTTTCCTGCTTCACCAACAGAGACGAATGGAGCGCTTGGGCCGGCCCTTACGCCATCCGCGGCGAAGTCACCCTGCTGGAGCCTCGCGTGGGCGGACGCTACCGCATTGTGATGCACCGGCCCGATGGCAGCGAGTTGGTGGCGGGCGGCGAATTCCAGGTCCTGGACGAACCATCACGCCTGGCCTTCACCTGGAAGTGGGAGCATGGCCAGGACACCACCCTGGTCACCATTTTCCTGCGCGATCTGGACGGCAAGACCGAGATGCATTTTCGCCATGAAGGCTTCACCAGCGAGGAAGACCGCGACAACCACACCCAGGGTTGGACCGGTTGCCTGGAGAAACTGGATGCCTTCCTCACCACCGGCGAACGCCAGAAGGGCGTCATCCTGGAGGGCGTGGCATGAGTACGGCCGCCCCCCTTGCCCTGGAACTCAGCCGCCGCTTCGCGGCATCGCCGGAACGCGTGTTCGATGCCTGGTTGGACAAGAGCTGGGGTCAATGGGTCGGCCCGCCCGGCGTCCATGGCGAGGTGGTGCAATTGGTGCCCAAGGTCGGCGGCAAGTACCGCGTGGTCATGCATTTGCCCAGCGGCGGCACGCTCGCTGTCGGCGGCGTCTACAAGGAAATATCGCGTCCCAACCGATTGGTCATGAGCTGGAAATGGGAGCATGAGGAACAGGACACGCTCATCACCCTCACCTTCCGTGCCGACGGCGACGGCACCGTGTTGGCCATTCATCACCAGGGTTTCGCCGCGCCGGAGCGCCGCGACAGCCACAACAATGGCTGGACCGGCACCTTGGACAAGCTGGAGAAGTTTCTGGGCAGCTAGTTCTGGCTGTGCGGCGCGCGCAGGCCTTCCACCAGCTTGCCCTCGACCAGCAACAGCGCACGGTCCATGCGCCCCCGCGGCGAAGCGAAGCGCAGCCGCAAGTCAAATAAAAGCGTCGCGCTAATGCGGCGCGCGCAGGCCTTCCACCAGCTTGCCCTCGACCAGCAACAACGCACGATCCATGCGCGACGCCAGTTCGAAATTGTGGGTGGCGACCAGCGCGCCCAGCCCTTCGGCGCGGGTGATCTGGATCAGGGCCTCGAACACCCCGCCGGCGGTCTTCGGATCGAGATTGCCGGTGGGCTCGTCAGCCAGCAGCAGCCTGGGCTTGTTGGCAAGCGCGCGGGCAATCGCCACGCGCTGCTGCTCGCCCCCCGACAGTTGGGCCGGCCGGTGCGTCAACCGCTTGCCCAGCCCAAGGACCGTCAACAGGCGGGTGGCTTCCTTTGCCGCATCGATGCGTGATCTGCCCGCGATCATCTGCGGCAGCACCACATTTTCCAGGGCGTCGAACTCCGGCAAAAGATGATGGGCCTGATAGACAAAGCCCAGCCGGTCGCGGCGGATGCGGGTGCGCTCGGCATCCGGCAAGCCGGTGACGGGCATGCCTTCGATATAGATCTCGCCGCCGGTGGGCGCTTCCAACAGGCCAGCAATGTGCAGCAGGGAAGATTTGCCGGCGCCGCTCTGGCCCACCAAGGCCACGATCTCGCCCGTGTTGACGGACAGGTTCAGCCCGCTGAACACTTCGAGCTGGCCTTCCCCTTCCTTATAGCGGCGCGTGATGTCTGCGAGCTTCAGCACTTCACTCATAGCGCAGCGCCTCGACGGGATCGAGACGCGCCGCGCGCCAAGAGGGATAGAGCGTGGCGAGAAAAGTCAAGGCCAGCGCCATCACCACCACGCCGGTGACTTCCATGGGGTCCAGGGTCGCCGGCATCTTGGCCAGGAAATAGACCGTCTCGTCGAACAAGGGCGTTCCGGTAAGATGCTGCAAGGCCTGGCGGATGCTTTCGATGTTGGCGCAGAACACCACGCCCAAAACGAATCCAATCAAGGTGCCCGTCACGCCTACACTCATGCCCGCGATCAGAAACACCCGCATCACCGCGCCGCGCGTCGCTCCCATGGTGCGCAGGATGGCGATGTCGGGCGACTTGTCCTTCACCAGCATGATCAGGCCCGACACGATGTTCAGCGCCGCCACCAGGATGATCAGCGACAAGATCAGGAACATCACATTGCGCTCGACCTGCACCACCTCAAAGAAAGCGCTGTTGATGT
>DATBCP010000105.1:0-8469 GCA_036270435.1 Rhizomicrobium sp.
CATCCTGCGCGAGGTGGCGGCGGAGTTCGCCAATCCGGTGATGCTCTATTCCATCGGCAAGGATTCCAGCGTGATGCTGCATCTGGCGATGAAGGCCTTTTATCCCTCCAAGCCACCATTCCCCTTGATGCATGTCGACACCACCTGGAAGTTCAGGGAAATGATCCAGTTCCGTGACGAAACCGCCAAGCGCTTGGGCCTGGATCTCATCGTTCATGTCAATCAGGACGGCGTCCAGCGCGGCATCAATCCCTTCGACAGCGGTTCGTCCCTCCACACCCAGGTGATGAAGACCGAAAGCCTGAAACAGGCCCTGGACAAATATGGCTTCGATGCCGCGTTCGGCGGGGCCCGCCGCGACGAGGAAAAGAGCCGCGCCAAGGAGCGCATCTTCTCGTTCCGTACCGCCTCCCATGCCTGGGATCCCAAGAACCAGCGGCCCGAGCTTTGGCGAATCTACAACACCCGCATCAACAAGGGTGAATCCATCCGTGTCTTCCCCTTGTCCAACTGGACCGAGCTGGACATCTGGCAATATATCCTGGCCGAGAACATTCCCATCGTGCCGCTTTATTTCGCCAAGAAGCGCCCGGTGGTGGAGCGCGACGGCACGTTGATCATGCGCGATGACGAGCGCATGAAACTCAAGCCGGGGGAAAAAGTCGAAGACCGGCTGGTCCGCTTCCGCACGCTGGGCTGTTATCCTCTCACCGGCGCCATCGAGAGCGATGCCGACACGCTGGAGGACATCGTCACCGAAATGTTCACCGCCCGCACCAGCGAGCGCCAGGGAAGACTGATCGACAGCGACGAGAAGGCTTCGATGGAGAAGAAGAAGAAAGAGGGCTATTTCTAATGCCTTCCACGCCTTGGCACGCTTCCGGCTGAACCATCTTATGAAGCGGGCGACGGGATCATCATGAGCGATACCAAGCGGACTCCGGCAGTGGTCTGTATCGGTGCAGGGCCCGCCGGCCTCACCGCTGCCTATGCGCTGACGAAAAATGCCCATCCTGTGACCGTCCTGGAGCGGGATCCCCGCTATGTCGGGGGCATATCCAAGACCGTCAATTACAAAGGGTTCTTGTTCGACATTGGCGGCCACCGTTTTTTCTCGAAATCGCAGGAAGTGGAATCGCTTTGGACCGAAATCCTGGGCGATGACTTTCTCGACCGTCCGCGCAAGTCGCGAATTTACTACCGCCGCAAATTGTTCGCCTATCCGCTAAAGCCTTTCGACGCGCTCAGCAAGCTCGGCGTATGGGAGGCCGTCCTCTGCGTGCTGTCCTATCTCAAGGCGCGTCTTTTTCCGGTCAAGGACCCCAGGAATTTCGAGGAATGGGTCACCAACAAGTTCGGCAAGCGCCTGTTCAATATTTTCTTCAAGACCTACACGGAAAAGGTGTGGGGCATGAATTGCAAGGAGATTTCCGCGGATTGGGCGGCGCAACGCATCAAAGGCCTGTCTTTGGCGACCGCGATCCTGCACATGCTGATGCCCCGGAAAAAACCCAAGAACCGGGGCGAAGTGATCAAGACCTTGATCGACAGTTTTCGCTATCCGCGCAAAGGCCCGGGCATGATGTGGGAACGCGCGGTCCAGCATATCCGGCGGCAAGGCGGGTCGGTGCTGATGGACCGGGAGGTGACGCGGGTCGAATATCTTGCCGAGCAAAAAAAATGGACGCTGGTCACGCGCTCGTCCGATGGCGGAGGCGAAGAATTTTCGGGCGATCATGTGATCTGCTCCATGCCGATACGGGAGCTGGCGCAAAAGCTTGTGCCGCCAATGTCACCGGCCGCCGCCGACGCAGCCGGGCATCTCAATTATCGCGATTTCCTGGTCGTGACGCTGGTCGTCAAGGACCGGGATTTGTTTGACGACAACTGGATCTATATCCATGAGCCCGGGGTGAAAGTGGGGCGTATCCAGAACTTCAAGTCCTGGTCGCCGGAGATGATCCCGGAGCCGGGCCTGAATTGCTATGGCATGGAATATTTCTGCTTTGAAGGCGACAATTTGTGGGATGCGGCGGATGCGGACCTGATCGCGCTGGGCCGCGATGAGCTCGCGCGCCTGAATTTGGCAAAGGCCGAGGATATCCTGGACGGATATGTGGTCCGCCAGAAAAAGGCTTATCCCGTCTATGACGACGGTTATGCCGCGCGCGTCGATACGATCCGAAAGGAAATCGAAACGCGCTATCCCGGCTTGCACCTGGTGGGCCGCAACGGAATGCACAAATACAACAACCAGGATCATGCGATGATGACGGCGGTGCTGACGGCCCGCAACATCATGGCCGGCCGGCAGGTGCAGGATCCCTGGCAGGTCAACCAGGATGCCGAATATCACGAAGCCGGCGAAGCCCGCACGCAGACCGGGATTTCCGAACGCCTCGTGCCCCTTAAGGGAAATGCTCCATGACCGCCCAACCTTCGCTCAAGGCATTTCTTGCCGCACAGGAAAGGAAATCGCTGTTGCGCTTCCTCACCTGCGGCAGCGTCGATGACGGCAAGTCCACCTTGATCGGCCGGCTGCTCTACGACACCAAGCTGTTGTTCGAGGACACGCTGGCCTCGCTGGAAAAGGATTCCAAGAAGTTCGGTACCACCGGCGAAGATATCGATTTCGCCTTGTTGGTGGACGGGCTGGAAGCCGAGCGGGAGCAGGGCATCACCATCGATGTGGCCTATCGCTTTTTCGCAACCGACAAGCGCAAATTCATCGTCGCCGACACGCCGGGGCATGAACAATACACCCGCAATATGGCGACGGGCGCGTCCAATTCCGATCTGGCGGTGATCCTGATCGATGCCCGCAAGGGCGTGCTGACCCAAACCCGCCGCCACGCCTATATCGCCTCGCTGCTGGGCATCCGCCATATCGTGCTGGCGGTGAACAAGATCGACCTGGTGGACTATTCGCAAACCGTGTTCGACAAGATCGTTTCGGACTTCCACACCTTCTCGGCGCGGCTGAATTTCGCCAGCCAGGTGGCGATTCCGCTGTCGGCGCGCTATGGCGTCAATGTCATCGAAAAGTCGAAAGAGACCCTGTGGTACACGGGCCCGTCGCTGCTTTCGCATCTGGAAATCGTGGATGTGGACACTGCGCTGGCCGATCGGCCTTTCCGCATGCCGGTGCAATGGGTGAACCGGCCGGACCTGGATTTCCGCGGCTTCTCCGGCACCATCGCGGGCGGGCGCATCCGGCCGGGCGAACCCGTCGCGGTGGCGAAATCGGGGCGTGTCTCCAAAGTCACCCGCATCGTCACCATGGATGGCGATTTGCCAGAAGCCCTGGCGGGCGATGCCGTCACCCTGACGCTGACCGATGAGGTCGACATTTCCCGCGGCGATGTACTGGCCGATCCGCAGGCCAGGCCCGATGTCTCCGATCAGTTCGCGGCGCATCTTTTGTGGATGGCGGATGAGGAACTGCTGCCGGGCCGTCAATATCTCCTGAAGCTGGGTACCGCCACCGTGCCGGCCCAGGTCAGCGCCCTCAAGCACAAGATCGACGTCAATACGCTGGATCATCTGGCGGGCAAGACCTTGGCGCTGAACGAGGTCGGCTATTGCAATTTTTCGTTGGCCCAGCCCCTGGCCTTCGACGCCTATCACGCCAACCGCGACGCCGGCGGCTTTATCCTGATCGACCGCTTCACCAACGCCACGGTGGGCGCCGGCATGATCGATTTCTCGCTGATGCGCGCCACCAATGTCCATTGGCAGGCCCTGGACGTGAACAGGGGCGCGCGCGCCGCCATGAAGGGCCAGAAGCCGGTGGTGCTGTGGTTTACCGGCCTGTCGGGCTCCGGCAAGTCGACCATCGCCAATCTGGTGGAAAAGAGCCTCGCCGCCGAAGGTAAGCACACCTATCTGCTGGACGGCGACAATATCCGTCATGGTCTCAACAAGGACCTGGGCTTCACCGACGCCGACCGGGTGGAAAATATCCGCCGCATCGGCGAGGCCGCGCGGCTGTTCGTGGATGCCGGCCTGATCGTGCTGACGGCCTTCATCTCGCCCTTCCGCTCCGAACGCCGGATGGCGCGCGAGCTGTTGGGCGAAGGTGAATTCCTGGAAGTGTTCGTGGACACCCCCATCGAGGTGTGCATGCAGCGTGACCCCAAGGGCCTTTATGAAAAGGCCAAGGCCGGCAAGATCCGCAACTTCACCGGCATCGACAGTCCCTATGAGGCGCCGGAGACGGCGGAATTGACCATCCGGACGGTGGAAGCCGCACCTGATGCCCATGCCCAGGCGATCGTGGAATTCCTGCGCAGCCGCGGCTATTTGGGCTGATCGACGATCTCGATCTGGCGTGCGTCATACACCGGGACGTGTGTCTGATAATGATATTTGTCGCTCGGTTTGCCGTCCGACAGGAACGTGATTTTCACCCGCCGCGCGGCGCCCGATACCGCAATGTCCTTGCCTAGGAGGAATTGGTCGGGCGGCTGGCTGTAGCGTTTTTCCAGATCGATGATGGCTTGGGGTGCGATGGCGATGCTGAGATTGCGCTGGTCGCGGTAATCCAGTTCGGAGTTCAAAAAAAGCTTGCCGTCGGCGCGGCCCGCGGCCTGCACATGCAGGCCGAACTTTCCCCAAACCGTTTCGCCGCCCGCCGCCATCATCACTGCCTGCTGGGGAGAGAGGATTTTCTCGTCCCTGCGGTCTTGCGCCAGCGCGGAGGCGGTCAACAGGGCGGCCAGGAGGACAGGGCCAAACAGTCTTGATACCGGACGCATGATTCCTCGGTTTTGGGCAATGTTTCCAGACTGATGGGACAAGATTACACGCTTGTGACAGCGGTCTGGCGCCTCCGCCCGGATAGCTTTATATGGGCAGCCCGGAAGACCCAGGAATAGGCCATGAAGACTGTCGCGAATTTCGACCGCATCGGCGAGGAAAATGCTTTCGCCGTACTGGCGCGGGCCACCGCTTTGGCGGCCTCCGGCCGCGACATCATCAACCTGGGCATTGGACAGCCCGATTTCCGCACCCCCGATCATATCGTCGAAGCGGCCGTCAAGGCGCTGCGCGACGGCCATCACGGCTATACCCCGGCGACCGGCATCCTGGCCTTGCGGGAAGCCGTGGCCCAGGACCTGCACAAGCGCTTCGGCGCGACGGTCTCGCCCGAGGACGTGATGATCATGCCGGGCGGCAAGCCCACCATGTTCATGTCGATCCTGATGTTCGGCGAGCCGGGGGTGGAGATCATGTATCCCGATCCCGGCTTTCCCATCTATCGCTCGATGATCGAATATACCGGCGCCACACCGGTGCCGATTCCGATCCGCGAGGAGAATGGCTTTGCCTTCTCCGCCGAGGAAACGCTGGGCCTGATCACCGACAGGACAAGGTTGATCATCATCAATTCACCCGCCAATCCCACTGGCGGCGTCACGCCCAAACCCGAGGTCGAAAAACTGGTCGCCGGCCTGGAGAAGTGGCCGCAGGTCGCGGTGATGAGCGATGAGATCTACGACCAGCTGATCTATGACGGCGAACAGCATGTCACGCTGCTGAATTATCCGTCCATTCGCGACCGGCTGATCCTGCTCAATGGCTGGTCCAAGACCTATGCCATGACCGGCTGGCGGCTGGGTTATGCCATCTGGCCGGGCAAGCTCTACGACTATGCCCGCAAGCTGGCGGTGAACCTGCATTCCTGCGTCAACGCCCCCACCCAATATGCCGGCATTGCCGCCCTCACCGGCCCCCAGGACGCCGTGGCGCATATGCGGGCCGAGTTCGACAAGCGCCGCAAGCTTGTGGTGGAAGGCTTGAACCAGTTGCCCGGCGTATCCTGCATCACGCCCAAGGGCGCTTTCTACGCCTTCCCCAACATCAAGCAGACCGGTTGGAAGGCCAAGCCGCTCGCCAATGCGCTGCTGGACGAGACCGGCGTGGCGCTGATCGGGGGGCCGGATTTCGGCATCCTGGGCGAAGGCTATTTGCGCCTGTCCTATGCCAATTCGGCGGAGAATATCCTCAAGGCGCTGGGCCGCATGGGAGAATTCCTCAAGACCCGCAAGGCGGCATAGAGCAAGTTGATCTCGGCGGTCATCTTCGATTGCGACGGAGTTCTGGTCGACAGCGAAGTGCTGGCGCTGGAAGTCGAGCTCGCCATTCTGGCGGAACAGGGCCTGGCTTTCGAACGCGAGGATTATGTCACCCGCTTCATGGGGCTTAGCCATGACGCGTTCCACACCGTGATCGATGCGGAAGCGCAGCAGCGTCTGGGGCGCCCCATCTCCGATACCATCCGTGACGAAATGGCGATGCGATTGCGCCAAACCATGATCGCGCGTCTCACCGAGGTCCCCGGCGCCGGTGCCGCGGTGGCGGGCGTGCCGCTGCTCAAGGCGGTGGCCAGTTCCAGCACCAAGGAGGGGTTGGAGCGCAAGCTTCGGCAGGTGGGCCTGTGGGCGCATTTCGAACCGCATGTCTATTCCGCCGATCATGTAACGAACGCCAAGCCGGCGCCGGATCTCTTTCTGCATGCGGCGGAAAAGCTGGGTGTGCAGCCCCGGGACTGCCTGGTGCTGGAGGACAGCGTCAACGGCGTGATCGCGGGCCGGGCGGCCGGCATGCGGGTCTGGGGCTTTTTGGGCGGCGGCCATGTTCATGACGGATTCGGCGCGCGCCTGACAGCGGCCGGCGCGGAACGGCTGGTCCAGGATTGGCCCGAGGCTGCGCGGCGACTGAGGGAAGTCCTGGCGGTGCAATGAGGGAAGGCGGCCGGCTCAGTCCAGTCTCAGCGGGTAGCGCCACTCAGTCCCCATATTGTCATCCGTGACCGGTTTTACGCCGGCATTGCGGCGCATGACGCTGGAGCAGGCCTCCAGTGGCTGCCTGGCCGGATCGGGTGAGAGGCGCTGTGCATAGCCGGGGATCATCATCAGGTGATCGAGCTGTCTGGCATCTTCGTCTTTGCCCAGGTCCAGCACCGGGCGGCCGTCGATCCGTGTCGCCAGCAAATTGGTTCGCCAGCGCATGGCATTCACCGGCAATGGGTCTACGCCCATCACCATGAAATTGAACAAACGATAGCCATCGCGGAAATTCTCGCAACCGGTAGCCTGGACGCGAGCTGAATCTGTGGTGTTGTAGATATAAACGCCTCCGCGCCTGAGATGCTGCGCAATCAGCCGGTCGAATTCCTGGGACAGCAGGGTGGTGGCATTGGCACGGTAATGATAGGTCGCATTCGCGATCACCGCGTCGTAGCGGCTGTCGGGATGACTGCGGAGCCAGTGGTTGGCGTCGTCGATGATGATGCTTACTTTCGGATTGCTCAACAACGAGGCGACCTGCGCCTGTTCCCGGATCAGCGGCAGATAGGCCGGGTTGATTTCGACGACCGTCAGGTGCTGCACCATGGGATTGGCGGCGACTACCTGGGCCCAGGATCCGGAAGCAAGGCCAATCATGAAAACTTGGCGGGGAGCAGCGTGAAACAGGCTCAAGCTGTAAGCGCGCATGATGCCGTTCACGTCATGTACCAGGTCTGTATTGAATTGGCCATCATAGATGCCGCCGCCATAGACGGTGCCGTCGGGACTTTCCGCGACAATGCCGTAGCGGTTCTCCACCACCCGTGCCAACGGCGGATGACGCTGCATCTCCCGCTTGTACAACAGGGACTCCACCGCATTGTGCGTGAGGGGGCCTTGGAATAGCGCGAGCAGCAGCACCGCACCGCTTGGAACGATCAGGAAGGCGCGGCGGGTTGGGCCAAATTGGAAGATCAACAGACTGGCCAGCGATATCGCCAAGGCGGACAGTAGCATTGCTAGTGCTCGGACACCCAGCAGGTCGCAGAGAACAAAGCCTGTGACGAGGCAGCCCATGGCAGAACCGGCGATGTTGGTCAGATAAAGCAGGCCGGCGCGCCGTCCGGCGGCAGCGCTCGCTGGAACCGCCATTTGGGCCACCAGCGGAAACACCACGCCCAGGGATCGGGCGGCGAAGAATGTCGCCAAGGCGATCAAACCGATGACTCCCCGGTCGAGCACGAAGCCCAGGGATGCCAGCGGCAGAACCGCCAGTCCGGCAATTCCGCTTGCGAGCAGTGTGCGGCACAAAGCCGGCGAAAGATCAGGCTGGCCGGAGCTCGACCATTGTGCGGCGTCCCGGGCGCCGGATGCGATGCCCAGCAGGAATGCAGCCAGCGTTCCGGAGATCACCAGGGCATTGGTGCCGGAGGCAAAGGAAGCCAGATGCAGGAAATAGATCTCAAAAGAAAGCGAGATGAAGCCGCTGAGAAACACCAGCATAGCGGCCGGAAGCATCGCCAAGGGCATGGGGCCGGCCGGCCTCTGCTCGAAGGAGGTGGCGGCGATTTCTGGGCGGTCGGCTGCGTGGGCGGTGAGGGCGATGGCCGCCACGACGAGATTGCAGGCAGCGGCGATCGATACCGATGCTTGCAGGCCCAGGAAGGGGAACAGCAAG
>DATBCP010000106.1:0-4540 GCA_036270435.1 Rhizomicrobium sp.
TCCAGGCCATATTCGGCGCGCAGGCTTTGCATATATTGTTCGTCGGCATAGCCGGTTTGACCCGCCATCACGGTGGCCGCGTCGCCGGGCACAATCCGGATCAGGAAGAAGCTCAGCAGCACCACCGCGATGGCGACCAGCACCGTCTTGACCAGACGCATCGCAACATAGCGCAGCTTCATGCCAGGCGTGCCGCGCCAAAGCCGTCACTGGGACCATTGGGCCCCATCACGACGTCCTTCAACCGCTTGTTGTAGAAGAACATGGGCTTGCGCTCATACAGCCACAGCATGGCGACATCGTGGGTCAATATCTGCTGCAGGCGGCTGTAACAGGCCTGGGCTTCCTCACGGGTGATCGCCACCGCGGCCTGGGCAAACAGCCGGTCCACTTCCGGATTGATGTAGCCTTGCAGATTGGTCAGCGGCACGCCCTTGCGGATGTTCGAGGACAGGTAGAAGCGCGACGTCCCGATCGCCGGATCGCCATACATGCCATAGGAATTTTGGTCGCAATCGAATTCCCAATTGCCGCTGCGGCGCAGCTGGGTGGGCCAATCGGTGGCTTCCAGGTAGACATCCAACCCCACCTCGGCTAAGGCCTGCTTGATATATTGCGCCCCGCGGGTGTAGGCGCCGCCGCCATCCGGCGTCAGCATGATGCCGAAGCGATGGCGCATGCCCCCGGCCTTGGGCTTCAGCCCCATCTCGTCCAGCAGGGCGCGGGCCCGCGCCGGGTCGTGCGGATAAAGAGTCAGCACCTTGGGATCATAATAGGGACAGACCGAGGGAATCGGGCCGGTCGCCACCTTGCCCTGACCGAAATTGATCGCCTTGACCAGGAAGTCGCGGTCCACCGCATGCAGAAAGGCGGCGCGGAAGCGGCGGTCGCTATAGGGCCAGCGCCGCATGTTCATTTCCATCACCGTGATCTCGGCGGTGCCGTTATAGGCGTCGCTGCGCGCCACCAGATCGGGATTGGCCAGCATGCGCGAGGTCACCACCGTCTCGATATCGTCCGCCATCGCGATATCCACCGCGCCGGTTTCCATCGCCACCATGCGTTGCTCGGGCGTGGCACAGATGCGGTAGTAGATGCCGTCCATGCCCGGCTGGCCCTTGCGCCAATAATGCGGATTGCGCGCCAGGTGGATGTACTGGCCGCGCTTCCATTCCGCAAATTGGAATGGGCCGGTGCCGACAGGCTTCACATTGTAGGGATTGGTGCGAAAGTCGGTGCCTTCATAGATGTGCGCCGGCATCATCGGGGCGCTGGACGCCATGAAGGCCAGCAGGAAGGCGCTGAAGGGCTGCTTGAGCTGGAACTTGACGGTATAGGGATCGGGGGTGGCGATGCTGGCGATGTGGCTGAAGGCATTGCGGCTGCGGGGATTGAGTTGGGGCAGCATGGTGCCGCAACTGAACGCCACATCGCGGGCGGTGAATTTCACCCCGTCATGCCACAGCACGTCGGAGCGCAGGTGAAAGGTGTAGCTCAGCCCATCCGGCGACATCTCAAAGGCGCGGGCCAGGTTGGGCTGGGGCCTGAACTGCCAGTCGAACAGGAGCAGGGATTCGTTTATGTTGCCGCAGATCTCCTGCATGATGCGGGTGTTGAACAGCGGATAGCACAAGGCCGCGGGATCATCGAACATCATGGCGTTGATCACGCCACGCCGGTCCGGCGCGGCCCAGGCTTGCGCCGGATACGCCAGCAGACCAGTCCCGCCCAGCACGGCCCGGCGGTCGAGCATCTTCACACCTCCAGCGGGTCCAGCGGAAAGACCGGCCGGCGAAGCTTGGTGTAAGGCAGGCGGGTAAGGTCCGAGGTGCAGGGGCCCGATGTGTTGACGGTGAATTCGCCCGAGGCGATTGCGCCGTAAGCCACCCGGTGGCCGACCGCCGCCTTGATGCCGATCATGCTGAGCTCTTCCGGATTGATGCCCTGGCTGCGCCACTGACCCAGGTCGAAGGGCGGCAGCTTCTTGCTGGTGAGCAGGATGGTGAGGCCGCCATGCCTGACCACCGCCGAAGGCCCCATGCGGATGATCTTGCCCAGCGAGCCGACCAGGTGGGAATGCTTGTCTTCCAGTTCGAACACGCCGTCGCTGCGCGACACCAGCTCCACTTCCAAATTCACGGGACCGGGATCCAGCGGGCTTCCCTTGCCGCCGATGGGCAAGGTGAGCTTGCCGCCGATGGGCACATGCTGGAGCGCCGCGACGCTCTCGGCATCGGCGATGGCGACGCCGGCGCCCTCGATCTCATATTTCAGCAGCGCCCGCATCACATCGGTGCCGTCACCCGGTGCGCCGCCGCCGATATTGTCGGCCGGCTCCACCAGCAGAACCGGGCCTTTGGCGCGTGCGCGCCGGTCATGCTTGAAGTCGCGCACCACGCGCTCCAGGTCGTGCTGCTTGGGAATGCCGCCCTCGCGCATGTCCCAGGCAATTCCAGCCAGCTCGCGCAAGGCGGCCTGCGCCGCCTGTTCATTGCCTTCGGTGATGATGCTGACCGAGACACCGGCATAAGGCACATTGGAAAAGGCGTAACCGCCAACCACATTCACCGCCAGCACGCCGGGAACAGTCTTCTCGATCCTTCTGGCGGCATCTTCCAGCGCGCGCATGGGACCGTCGCGGGTGCCGGTGCCGGTGGGCGGCCACACGATGGGCGTCACCAGCACGAAATGCTTGGGCCTGACCCCTGTCTTGAGACAGCGCGCCAACAGCTCAGCCGACAGAACCGCGCTGTCAAAGGCGTCGGTATGCGGGCATTCGCGGTAGAAGATCATGCAATCGCAAAGATCGCCCATATGCGGTGTCAAGGTGGCATGCAGATCGCCCACGCAATACATCGGCAACTTTTCGGCGCCCGGCATGGCGCGGATGCGGGCCATCAACTCGCCTTCCGGGTCGTCGCATTCGCTGGTGACCATGGCGCCATGCAGCGACAAATGGATGGCGTCCAGGCCTTCGGCCAGCGCCTTTTCCAATTGGGGCTTCACCTCGCTCCAAAAGGCTTCGAATACCGCATGGTCCACCGTGCCGGATGCACCCCCGGTATAGACGGCACTGGGCACGACCTCCCAGCCTTCGCGCTCGGCCACGGAAAGGAAGCCATCCACCTGCGAGGCATCGCCCCTGCGATCCAAAATCTGCTGGCCGCGATGGATCACAAAGGCTTCCAGCCCGGTCGTGTCGCCCGAAAAGGAATGGGTTTCGTGAAAAATCCCCGCGATGAATATCCTGGTCATCGATGCCACACCTTTACCCCAGGAAACTTTCGGCGGTTTTTAAGGTCCCTGCAAGCGCTGTCGCGTTGCACCATTGGCGTGGGCAGATTTTTTGGCCACCATGAGGCGGTGAGGGCCTGATTTGCTGATCCTGAAACTGACCATTGTACCGTTGGCGCTGCTGGTGTTCGGCATTGTCGAGCGGCGGCATGGCCCGCGCGTGGCAGGCTGGCTGTCGGGCTTTCCCATCGTTGCTTTTCCACTTCTGGTCTTCATTACCCTGGATCAGGGCCCCGCCTTCGGCAGTGCAGCGGCGCTGAGCGCCTATTTCGGGCTGGTGCCCTGGCTGACTTTCACCATGAGCTATGCCTTCTTGGCACAGCGGCTGAATTGGGTGTGGTGCATCCTGATCAGCTTTGCCATCTGGACATCTGTCGCGATTGCCGCAGTAGCGCTGCAAGGCGCGCCGCGCTGGCTGGAGGTTCTTCCCTTCCTCGCTTTCCTGGCCGCGGTCCTGTTCACCCCGCGGGCTTCCCCTTCCGACGAAGAGCGCGAACATGTCTGGTGGGGCCTGCCGGCGCGGATGCTGGCGGGCGCCCTGTTGACGGTGGGGATCACCCGCTTCGCGGCGGGCATGGGCACGCACTGGTCCGGCATCTTCACCACCTTCCCGGTGATGGGCTCCATCATCTGCGTTTCCAGCCATATCCAATATGGCCGGCATGCGGTGCGCGAGGCGGTGGCTGGCATGATCACGGGCCTGGCCTCGGTCGGAGTCTTCTGCTTCGCAGCCTATGTCTTTTTGAGCACGATGGCCCCCGGCGGCGCCTTTCCCCTGGCGCTGGTCCTGTCATCGGCGGCGCATGCCTTGACTTGGTTGTTGTTCAAGCAGCCGCGGAGTTTGCAGAAAGCCAGCCCCTAGCCAGCGTCACCTTTCGCAACATCCAGGAATCTCGAGCCCGGCATTTCGCCGGGCGACCCTCAGCTAGGTCACGAACCCGCCGGTCCGGCCGCTCGCCCAAGCTCGCGGCGTTCGTCGCTTTCGCAGGTCCACTGGACCTGCTCACGCGCTTTGCGCGCCGCTCCTCACCCCCTTGCGCGCGAAGCGCGCTGGCGGGGGAGGTGCCCGTAGCAACGCCGCGGCGCGCAGGCGCAAACCGAGCCCCACGGCAAAGTTGCGAAGGGCGGAGGGGGTACCAGATGGACCGCCCGCACTTGCGGGCGGTCCATCAATAAGCCAGAATCTGGCACGAAATTCGCATCCGGGCAGCGAATCGCCTTATGGCACGTGGAACCCGGAGCGGTG
>DATBCP010000107.1:0-3887 GCA_036270435.1 Rhizomicrobium sp.
CCCTCGCCGCGCGCGATATAGCCACGGCTCTGCTTAGCCAGGCGGTCCAGCGCTTCGTCGATGTCGGCGTCAGCGACCTCGGAGGTGAGGCGCTCGACGGAAAGCTTCGAGACGTCGGCGGTCTCGAAATCCGGCATCAGATCCACGGTGACGGTGAATTGCAGATCGGCCTTGCCGTCCACCACCTGCTGAACATCGCCCACCGGTTCGACCTTGGGCTGCAGCGCGGGCTTCAACTGATTGTCGTTGATCGCCTTCTGGCTGCCTTCATTGACGGCCTGCTCGACCACCTCGCCCATCACGGACTTGCCGAACTGCTTCTTGAGGAAGGAGACGGGCGCCTTGCCGGGGCGGAAGCCCTTGAGGTTAATGCGGGGCTTCATTTCTTCCAGCCGCGCATTGACCCGACCCTCCAGCTCGCTGACCGGATAGGTGACGGTGAACTGCTTGTGCAGTTCCTGGGAAAGGGTCTCGCTGATCTGCATGTCTAACGTCTCTCTCTATTACCTATAAGCCTGCCGTACCTGCACCGCACCCTGCCGCAGCCGCCTCTTCCCGCTGTCGCGGGGGGCGGCCTTGGCATCCGTCTCGCCGCGGACCGCGGCGAGGCGGATGGTGCGGGCAGAGGGACTTGAACCCCCACGACTTTCGTCACTGGAACCTAAATCCAGCGCGTCTACCAGTTCCGCCATGTCCGCATTCATGCGGACCCCTTTTGAAGATCCGCCTTTGGGGCGGGAATCCGCCCGAAGCCGGCCCCTATAGCAGGGGTTTTGGGGGGTTGCTAGGGGAGCCTTGTGGCCAGGTCGGTTAAAACCGCGGGCAGCATTTCCGGCAGGTCTTCCGCGATCAGTCCCGGCCCGAAAAGGCGGGCGGCCTCGCCATGCAGCCAGGCGCCAGCACAGGCCGCGTCGAAGGCCGTCATTCCCTGGGCCAGAAGACCGGCGATCAATCCCGCCAGCACATCTCCAGCCCCCGCTGTCGCCAGGCTGGGCGGCGCATTGGCATTGATGACGGCCTTGCCCGACGGCGCCGCGATGACGGTGTCGGCGCCTTTGAGCAGCACCACGCAGAGCGCGCGGGCGGCCGCCGCGCGCGCCGCCTCCAGCTTGCTGGCGCTTTGCGCGAGCAATCCGGGGAACAGACGCTCGAATTCGCCTTCGTGCGGGGTCAGCACGCATGTGTCGTCCAACAGGCCGAGAAGCGTTTGCGGTTCATCCTTGAAAGACGTGATCGCGTCGGCGTCCAGCACGGCAGCGGCTCCCGAACGCAACACCGCCGCAACCAGCTCCCGCGTTTCCCGGCCCACGCCCAGGCCTGGACCCAGCACCACCGCATTCAGGCGCTTGTCTGCCAGAAGCCCGCCAAGGCCAGCCGCACCTTGGAACGGCTTGATCATGACCGCAGTGAGATGCGCGGCATGAACCTGAATCGCATCCGGTGGCGAGGCGACACTGACAAGACCCGCTCCTGCGCGTAGCGCCGCCCGCGCCGCGAGCCGCGCAGCACCGGTGGCATGTGCCGGCCCGCTCACCACCACACAATGGCCGCGTGAATATTTGTGGCCTTCCAGCTTGGGCCAGGGAAATTGCCAAAGAGCGGGCGAATTTTCGTGCAATTGGCTATTGGCGGCTTGCGCTGGAATACCGATATCGGCCACCACCGTTTCTCCGCACAAGACGCGGCCCGGCAACAACAGATGGCCAGGCTTTTTGCGGAAGAAAGTGACGGTGAGCGTGGCTTTGACATATACGGCACCCGGCGCGTCGGCGCGGTCCGTAGCGGCAGCGTGCGGACGAGCGCCCTTTGAAAAGGGTTGACCGGTGTCGCCCGAGATGCCGCTGGGAATGTCCACCGCCACCACCGGCAGATCGTTCAACGCCTCCACGACTTGCGCGGCCGCGCCTTCCAGAGGGCGGGAGAGACCCGCCCCGAACAGCGCATCCACCACCAGCCTGGCGCCGTTCAGGGCTTCGGGCTCGAGCGCGACCCGCGGGCCCTTCCATTGCGCCGACATTTCTTTGGCGTCGCCCTTGTGATCCGCGTCATGCGCAACCCGCACGGTGAAGCCGTTTTCATCCAGCAGCCGCGCCACCACAAAACCGTCGCCGCCATTGTTGCCGGGGCCGCACAACACCGTGACCGCGCAGGGCTTGAAACGCGCGGCGATGGCGTCGGCCACCGCCCGGCCCGCATTCTCCATCAACACCAGCGAGGGCACCCCATGCGCCACCGCAAAGGCGTCCGCCCTGCTCATTTCCGTGGTGGTGAGGAGTTCGCCGGTCATCAGCTGGTGTCCAGATTCCGAAATTCGCATGATCTCTATATCGGACTGCTGGCGAATTCCGGAATCGAAGGACACCAGCAACTTATTAAGTTCCGGCTTCGAAGTTCGCTATATCATTGATATCAGACTCCGGGCGAACTTCGAAACTACGACGCCGGTGCGAAGTACTTCTCTAACCGCTCCAGCGATTCTTCGATCAGCACTTGCTGTTTGCAGAAGGCGAAGCGCACGAACGTATCCGGCGTGCCGCTGCGGAAGAAAGCCGAAAGCGGGATCAGGGCGACGCCGGCCTCACGGATCAACCGCTCGCAGAAGGCGAAGTCCTTCTCGTTGGTCAGCTTGGTGATGCCCGCCGTCAAAAAGTAAGTGCCCTCGCAAGGCTGGACCTCAAACCCCAGCCGGGTCAGCCCGGCCGCCAACACGTCGCGGTTTTTCTGCAGCCGCTGCGTGAGCTGGATCGGAAAATCCATCTCGCGAGTCAGCCCATGTGCCACGCCGGTCTGCAGCGCCGGCGAGGTGGTGAAGGTGAGGAACTGGTGCGCCTTGGTCACCACGCTGACCAGTTCGCGCGGTCCCATCACCCAGCCCACCTTCCACCCCGTAAGCGAGAAGATTTTTCCCGCCGATCCGATCTTCACCGTCCGCTGCCGCATCCCCGGCAAGGTGGCGAAAGGGATATGCGGCTTGCCGTCATAGACCAGATGCTCATAGACCTCGTCGCAGATCACCGCGATGTCGGTGCCGGTCACCACGCGCGCCAAGGCATCCAACTCCTCGCGGCTGAGGACGCGCCCCGCCGGATTGTGCGGCGAGTTGATCAGGATGGCATGGGTCTTGGACCCGACCACCCTGCGCAGTGCTGCTTCTGTCAGCCGCCAGCCCGGCGGCTCCAGCTTGATGGCCTTGACCACCGCGCCCACGCTTTCCGCCATGGGCCGGTAGGAGTCATAGGTGGGCTCGATCATCACCACTTCGTCACCCACCCCCGCCATCGCCATCAGCGCGCCGGTCACCGCTTCGGTGCCGCCCGAGGTGATCACCACCTCGTCTTCAGGATCGTAGGAAAGGCCATAGAATTTGGCCGCGTGCGCTGCCACCGCCTGGCGCAGAACAGCCATCCCCTTGGATGGCGGATATTGGTTGGGACCGTCCAGCAACTGCCTGGCCGCCACCTCGCGAAGCGACAAGGGCCCGTCCTGGTCAGGAAAGCCCTGCCCCAGATTGATGGCTTCATGTTTCAAGGCCAGCATGGTCATGTGCTGGAAGATGCTGGTGGGCAGGCTGGAAAAAACCGGATTGGGCATGCGGATCAGGGCTCTTTTTGGTGCCTTCCCGGTTGTGGCTCAGGCATTCCGTCCGGCTCAAGGCTTTTCGGCAAGCCCGTCTGGCGGTCCTCAGGCTGACTATTTTTTGGTCATATTGCCTATATGTTAGGCAGAACATTTGCCCTTCTTTTCGTCTCTTTGGTAACAGGCTGGATTCATTGTGCTTTTTCCCGCCCAAAACCGGCACAAGTCCTGCTAAAGCGTTAACGAGCATCGCGCCCCCTCAGGAGCGCGCGAAGGAGTCGCATGAAAAAAATTGAAGCCATCATCAAGCC
>DATBCP010000108.1:0-3614 GCA_036270435.1 Rhizomicrobium sp.
CTGATAGCAGACCACCGCGTCCCATCCGGGCCCGTCCAGCGCCTTGAGAATGGCCGCCGCCGATTGCTCCACTTGCCATTGATAGGGGTCGCCCCTTTGGACGATCCGCTTGGGCAGGCCATGGGCGGACAACAGCAGCCGATACGAGATCGCCGGATTGAGGTCCTTGGCCGCTGCACGGATTCGCGCCACCGTTGCCGCGACAAAACCCGCATCCCAAGGATAGCAACAGACGCGCGATGTGGGGACGCTCAGATCAGCTCTCCTCGCCGCCCGCGCCCAATCCTGGAGTGAGGACCCCGTGGTGGTGGTGGAATATTGCGGATAGAGCGGCAGCAGCACGATCTTATCAGGCCCAAAGGCCTTCACTGCGCGCGCGGCGCCACTGCTGAAGGGATGCCAATAGCGCATGGCGACAAAGGCTTTGGCGTAGAGGCCGTCCTTGGACAGCGCCAATTCCAAGGCATCGGCTTGCTTGCGGGTCTCTTCGAAGATGGGCGAGCGCCCGCCAATATGGTCGTAGATCTTGCCGGCGATGGGAGCACGCCGCTTCGCGATCATCCGTGCCAGGGGCCAGCGCACAATGCCGGGCAGGACGATGATGGCCGGATCGGAAAACAGATTGCGCAGGAACGGTTCAACGGCTTCCGGACAATCCGGTCCACCCAGGTTGAACAGAATGACAGCCAGCCTCATCCTCGGATGCGCTTCAACAGCTGTTCGACATGCGCGATCGGGGTTTCGGGCAGGATGCCATGGCCCAGATTGAAGATATGCGCCCGGCCCTGCATGGCTTCCCCAATCTCATCCACGGCCCGGTCGAGCGCGGCACCGCCTGCGATCAGGGCAATCGGGTCCAGATTGCCTTGCAGCGCACAAGCCAGGTTCTCGGCCGCCCAGCGCATCGGCGCGGATGTATCCAGCGACACCGCATCCACGCCGGTCGCCTGGACATAGATTTCATAGCCCGCCAGGGTGGCTGCACGGGGAAAACCGATGATTTTCGCGCCCGGCCTGGCGGCCTGAACCGCCTTGACGATCTTTTTGGTCGGCTCGATCACCACCCGGCGGAACAGCGCGTCGGGAAGCCCGCCGGCCCAGCTGTCGAAGATCTGCACCGCATCGGCGCCGGCATCGAGCTGGCGGATCAGATGAAAGGACACACACTCAGCCAAGATATCCAAAAGATATCCAAAGCCCTGGCTGTCACGATAAGCCCATAGCTTTGCCGCCTTCTGCTCATCACCGCCCGCGCCCGCGGCCAGATAGGTCGCCAAGGTCCAGGGCGCCCCCGCGAAGCCCAGCAGCGCCGTCTCCGCGGAGAGTTGCACCTTGATCAACCGCAACGCCTCATAGACAGGTTCGAAATAGCCCGCCCAATGATCCTGGTTCTGGTCAAGGCCCTTCACGCCGGTCACCGCCGCCAGACGCGGGCCCTCGCCTTCGGTGAAGCTCACCTTCTGTCCCAAGGCTTCCGGCACCGTCAGAATGTCGGAAAACAGGATGGCGGCATCAAAACCAAACCGGCGCACCGGTTGCAGCGTCACCTCTGCGGCATATTTCGGCGTCAGTGCCATGGCCCAGAAGGATCCGGCTTGCGCCCGCAAGCTCCGATACTCCGGCAGATAGCGTCCGGCCTGGCGCATCAGCCAGACAGGCGGCACGTTCTCGGCCATACCTTCGAGCACACGCACAAGCTTGGACGCATTCTTCAAAACAAGACTCCTAAAGATTCTAAGATGTTGAAGATGATGTTAGGCCTGTGGGTTGTGGGGCAAATTGTGAAGTGCGGTTTGGCTTAAGCGAAGGCGCGCATGGACTCAAGCACTTGGACGAATTGCGGCACCTGCGAGAGGGCCGGCTTCTCGTATCGGCGGGGCCAAGCCATCCCCAAAGCGCTCCCGTGTCCTCAGGGGTTTGCACTCTTATCCCATTCCCGGCTAGGAGCCTGTGGTTCATTCCGGTCTTAACCCCAGCCGTCCCCAAGCTTAACCTCAGCCTTTCTGGCCAATTGCGGATAACTTCTGTGGATCACAAATTTCATGTCCATCTGGTTTCGGATTCCACTGGCGAAACCCTCAATGCCATGGCGAATGCGGCGCTGGCCCAGTTCGAAAATGTGGAAGTCAGGGTGCATCCCTATGCCCTGGTGCGGGCGGAGGCCCAGCTGAGCCGCGCCCTGGACCATATCGCCATCATGCCGGGCATTGTCTTTTTCACGCTTGCCAACCAGGGCCTGCGCGACAAGCTGATGGAGCGTTGCAAGGATATCGACGTGCGTTGCATCGATGTGCTGGAAGGTCCGGTCACGGCGCTGCGCCATTTCCTGGGCAAGGCGGAAACCCACAAAGTCGGCCGCCAGCATGAAGTGGATGCGCGTTACCTCGACCGTATCGAGGCGTTGAACTTCACCATCGCCCATGACGATGGGCAATCGCTGGATTCGATCGGCGACGCCGAAGTGATTTTGACCGGCGCCAGCCGCACCTCCAAGACGCCCACCTGTGTGTATCTGGCCATTCGCGGGGTGCGCGCCGCCAATGTGCCTTTGGTGCCGCGCATGCCGGCGCCGCCGCAATTGCTGGGCGCCAGACGGCCCCTGATCGTGGGCCTGTGGGTATCGCCCGACCGGCTGGTCCAGGTCCGCCGCAGCCGGTTGAACAGCATGGGGGAGAGCCGCGACAGCAACTATGTCGATCTGGACGCGGTCCGTGCCGAAATCGCCACCACCCGCCAGCTGTTCGAAAGCCAGGACTGGCCCACCATCGACGTGTCGCGCCGCTCGATCGAGGAAACCGCCGCGGCGGTGATGAACCTTTTGGCTGAGCGCCGGGAAGCCGTGGGATGAGTTTGGTCCTGGCTTCGGGCAGCGGGAGCCGCCAGCGACTTCTGACGGCGGCGGGCGTGTCCTTTGTCGCCGACCCCGCCGATCTGGATGAGGACGCGCTGATGCGCTCCCTGAAACAGGCCGGCGCGGAGGTGATGGCGCAGAGCCTGGCAGAGCAGAAAGCGCTGACCGTGTCGCGGCGCCATCAGGGGCGGATCGTGCTGGGCGGGGACAGCGTCATCGCCTTTGACGGGGATTATCTCAGCAAATGTGCCGGCCTGGACCAGGCGCGCACCCTGCTGCAGCGCCTGTCGGGGCATACGCATCTGCTGGTCTCCGCGGCGGCCCTGGCGCGGGATGGACGCCTGCTATGGGCGCATGCCAGCCCCTGCCGGATGACCATGCGTGTTTTGAGCCCGCAATTCCTGGAGGATTATCTGGCCCGCGAAGGTGCTGGCGTCCTGTCTTCGGTGGGCTGCTACCATTTCGAGGGGCGCGGGGCCCAGCTTTTCGATAAAGTCGAGGGCGACTTTTTCTCGGTCCTGGGCCTGCCTTTGCTGCCGGTCCTGGCCCAGTTGCGCAAGGAAGGCATTTTGGCGTCATGACCCTGTCAGGAAAGGCAAAGCTTGTCGGGATCATCGGCTGGCCGGTGACCCATTCCCTGTCGCCGGTACTGCACGGCCATTGGCTTGCCGAATACGACATTGACGGCGCGATGGTGCCGCTGGCGGCAAGGGCCGAAGATTTTTCCCTGGTGATTGATGGCGTGCGGCGCGCCGGCTTCAAG
>DATBCP010000109.1:0-9247 GCA_036270435.1 Rhizomicrobium sp.
AAGACCGGCTATGTGGTGGAAGGCGTCGTCGAGAATCCGGCCGGCGGCGGCGCGGCAGCCCCCGCGGAAGAGGCCATGCCCGACTGGGGCACGGTGCTGCCTGCCGCCGATGTCGCCGGCGGCAAGACGCTGTCCACCAAATGCGAGCAATGCCACGACCTGAGCAAGGGCGGCCCCAACAAGATCGGCCCCAACCTGTTCGGTGTGGTGGACCGTCCGCGCGCCACCCATGAAGGCTTCTCCTATTCCAGCG
Organism: Rhizomicrobium sp.; assembly: GCA_036270435.1. Taxonomy (GTDB): domain Bacteria; phylum Pseudomonadota; class Alphaproteobacteria; order Micropepsales; family Micropepsaceae; genus Rhizomicrobium. The sequence continues at coordinate 254 of DATBCP010000109.1, forward strand.
CCATGAAGGGCAAGCCCGGCAACTGGACCTATGACGAACTGTTCAAGTTCATCAAAGCGCCGGGCGTCGATATCCCCGGCACCAAGATGAGCTTTGCCGGCCTGCGCAGCGAAAAGGACCGCATCAATCTGATCGCCTATCTGCGCACCAATGCGGATTCGCCCTCAGCCATTCCGGCGCCCGCGCCCAAGAAGGAAGCGGCTCCGGCCGCTCCCGCCGCCGGTGCTCCGGCTGGCGCGGCCGCGGCCGGTGCGGCGCCGGCTGGGGCGCCCAAAGAGGGTGCTCCCGCCGCGACCGCGCCCAAGAAAGCCAACTGAGGGATTCTGATAGCGGGATTCTGGCGGGCGGATCGTGACGGGTAGATTGTGAGCGGGCTCACGGGTAAGCCCAATGTCCTGTTCCTGTTGCCGCCGGGATGGGATGCGTTGAGCAAGGCGCTGTTCGGCCATTCGGCCTTCAACAGCTTCCTGCACGGCAAGGACCATTACGCGCCCCAGCAGATCGACTATTTCGTCGGCTTCCGTCCGCCGCACGGCTTCCTGAAAACCTTGCCGCGCCTGAAAGCGATTTTCTCGCTGGGCGCGGGCGTGGACGGCTTCCTGCGCGATCCGGAATTTCCCAGCCATCTGCCGGTGGTGCGCTTTGTCGACCAGACCCTGCAGCGGGAGATGGCGCAATACGTCACCATGCATTGCCTGATCATCCATCGCTGGCAGCGGGCCTTCGATGCGGCGCAACAGGATCAGCTGTGGCGCCAGCGCATGCTGGCGCGCCCTTCGCGGGAGCTGCGCATCGGCATCCTGGGCATGGGCGATATTGGCGCGGTCACGGCGGAGCGCCTGTTGATGTTCGATTTCCAGGTGTCGGGCTGGAGCCGCAGCCGCAAGCGCGTGCCGGGCGTGACCAGCTTTGCCGGACAGCAGGAATTGTCCCGCTTCCTGGCCCAATGCGATATCCTGGTCTGCATGCTGCCGCTGACGCCCGAAACCGAAGGCATCATGGATGCCGGATTGTTCGCAAAGCTCCCCAAAGGCGCCTGGGTGATGAATGTGGGCCGGGGCGGCCATTGCAACGAACCGGATCTGGTCGCCGCCCTGGACAGCGATCATTTGGCGGGCGCGGTGCTGGACGTGTTTCAGACCGAACCCTTGCCGGCGGACCATGTTCTGTGGCGCCATCCCAAAGTGACGGTGACGCCGCACATCGCCGGGATCACCGACCCGCGCAATGCGGCGGCCTTTGTGGTGGACTGCGTCGCCCGCGCCGAAAGCGGCCAGCCTTTCGCCAATGTCGTGGATTTGAGCCGGGGCTATTGAGAGATGGCAAAGCTCGGCAGCCAGATCAAGGATTGGGCGGCGGAATTGTTCGTGCGCGCCGAACAGCGGGGGCGGTTTCGCAAGCTGCCCGCCTTTGAGCGCGACTTAAGCGAATATCCCGAGCTTTCCGTGCTGGCGGCGAATTACCCGACCATCCGCCAGGAATGCGAAACCCTGATCCAAAGCCGCTTGCGCATTCCCGGCATGGAGGAATTGACCAGCTACACCTCCGGCGGCATCCACCAGATCGACTGGAAAAGCTTCATGTTCAAGTCCGGCACTTTCATCGAAGAGAATTGCGCCCTGGCACCGAAGACCGCCGCGCTGTTGCGCGGCATTCCCGGGGTCTACACTGCTTTCTTCTCCGTGCTGGAGCCCAACCAGCATATCAAGGCGCATTGGGGCTATTGGAAAGGCTTTGTGCGCTATCACCTGGGGGTGGTGATTCCCGACAACAACCGCGACGGCAAATGCTGGATCAGGGTCAATCCGGATGCCCAGTCGCGCAACGGCGACCGCTCGGCCATCGCGCAAGGCGAGAAATATTTCTGGCATGACGGAGAGGCGGTGTTGTTCGACGACACCTTCCTGCACGACGCCGCCAACGAAACCGGCCAGGTGCGGGTGGTGCTGTTCCTGGATGTGGCGCGCAAGATGGCGTGGCCGCTGTCGTTGCTGAACCGCTTCTTTCTCTGGATCGCGCATAACGACAAGTCGGTGCGGGAGATCCGCACCAACGCGAAAGTGCGTGTTGCTTCTTAAGCTTCACCGCTCGGCGGTGGGCCGGTGCTTGGGATCAAAACCGTAAAGGCTTTCCGGATTCTCCACCAGGATGCGGTGGCGCAGCTTTTCGTCCGGCGCCCAGCTCTTCACAATGTCCAGCATCAGCACCGGGTCCGGCCTGGTTTTGGGTTTGGAACTGGGGAAGGGCCAGTTGGAGCCCCAAACGCAACGCTCCGGCGCGGCACTCACCAGGGCGCTGGCAATGGCGATGCGGTCGGCATAACCGGGTGGACCGCTTTGGGAGCCGGAATCGGGGCCGGAAAGCTTCACCCAGGTCTTTCCGCCGTCGAGCAAGCGGCGCAGCGCGGCATAGGCGGGTGACTTGACCCCATCCTGTCCCGGAATCCCCGCCATGTGATCCACCACCACCGTCACCGGCAGCTTGAGGATCACGTCTTGATGTTCGACATAGAGGGGCGCGGTGAGATTGAGCTGCATATGCCATCCCAGCGGCGCGATTCGCCTGGCCAGGGGCATCATCACATCGGGGCCGAGAGGATTGCCGGCGCCGCTTTGCACCCGCACGCCGCGAAAGCCGGCGGCGTGCAGCGTCTTCAGGGTGGCGGCATCGACATCGGCCGGCACGACCGCCACGCCGACAGCGCGTGTTCGGTCGGCTTGGCCGCCGACCTCAACCTGCTGTTTGAGAAAATCGGCGGTGCATTCATTGTTGAAGGCATAGGTCGAAGGCGTCACCGCGATGCTGCGACTGGTGCCGATGCGCGCCTGACAGCGACGATAGTCGGACCAAGTGGCGGGCGGGGGTTTGATCACCGCCGTCGGGGCGTAGGCCCAGCGAGGGTCGTAGACATGATGGTGGCAGTCGCAGGCGCCATCAGGCACCTTGAAACTCACATGGTCCAGCGCGGCCCGCGCCGGCCCCGCCAGGGGCACGGCGGCCAGACCGCCCAGAACACTGCGGCGATGCCAGTCCGTGTTTGCGTGCGAAGCCATGTCATCCTCCGTGACGATAAAAGAGTGGGATTTACAGCCTTTTGACCGAGGTCAGCGGGCCGGCCGCCGCCGCGATGCACGCGATGGCGTCGGCCAGGGGTTCGATCGCCACCGCCATGTGGAAAGCATTGGCATGCAGCAGCCGCGTTTCATCCAGCATCACGCCCATATGGCCTTTCCAGAAAACCAGGTCGCCGCGGCGAATATCGGACGGCAGTATGGCGTCGCCCAGCGCTTTCTCCATCATGTCGGTGTCGCGCGGCGCGGCTTTGCCCACCGCTTGCAGCGCGGTCTGAATCAGGCCGGAGCAATCCAGCCCTGCCACGGTCTTGCCGCCCCAGACATAGGGTGCGCCGAGAAAGCGCTCGGCCACGGTGACAAAATCCTTTTCTGTCGGTCCCAGGTGGCGCTGGTGCAGATATTGACCGTCGCCGATCCGCACATAATCGCCCTCGCGTTCGAACACCGCAACCGCCGCATTCATGGGCAAGAGATCGCGCACCGGACTTTTGAGGTCGGCGGCGGAAAAGACGGGCGCCAGCAGCGCGCTGATTTTGGCCTGTGTCGGGAATGGCGCGGCCAATGCCGCCTCTTTCACATAGCCGACATAGAGATCGCTCGCTGCCTGTCCCCAAGCCCAGCCGTGCTCACGATCATAGACGATGAAAGATTCCCCGAACAGCAATTCGCTGTCCTGGGCCGCATCGTCAGAAGGCCGCACCCGCAGGCTGGCGCGCCCCAATGCGACGGAGAATTTTTCGCCGTCAGCAAAGCGCGGCGCCTCCACCGCGCCTTTGAGATGTGCGGCGGCCAGATCGGGCCGCACCGGTGTGATTCTCTTATCGGCCATAGCGCTCTTTCAGCAGCGCATAGATCGCCCGCGCGGCGTTGGCTTCGCCGCCGACCGGCCGTCCGGGCTTTGGGCGATCGATCCAGGCCGGGATATCCAGATGCGCCCAGCTTTTGGTCTTGCCGACAAAGCGATTGAGAAACAAGGCGGCGGTGATGGCGCCGGCATAATTGTAGGCGGGATTGTTGTTGAGATCGGCCACCCGGCTGGTCAGCGTGTCTTCATAGCCGCGCCACAAAGGCAGTCGCCACAACGGATCATGCACCGCCGTGCCCAGGCGCAACAGGTCCGAAGCGAGCTGGTCGTCATCGGTGAAAAACGGTGGCAATTCCATGCCGGTGGCGGCACGGGCCGCGCCTGTCAAGGTCGCGACATCGATCAGCAGGTCCGGCTTTTCGTCATCGGCGTCCGCCAAGGCATCGGCCAGGATGAGCCGGCCTTCCGCGTCGGTATTGCCGATCTCCACCGTCAAGCCCTTGCGGCTGGGGAAGACGTCGCCGGGCCGCATGGCGGTGCCCGACACGGAATTCTCCACCGCCGGGATCAGCACCCGCAGGCGCATATTCAGCCCGGCGCCCATCACCATGCCCGCCACGGCCAGCACACAGGCCGCCCCGCCCATGTCCTTCTTCATGGTCAGCATGGCGGCGGAGGGTTTCAGGTCCAGGCCGCCGGAGTCAAAACACACGCCTTTGCCCACCAGCGTGACCGGGGCGCCCTTGCCCCATTGGAGTTCGATCAGCCGTGGCGCGCGCGGCGAGCCAGCGCCCACCGCCGCGATCAGGGGATAGTCTTTGGCCAGCGCCGCGCCGCTTACCACCGACACTTTGGCGCCATGGCGTTTGGCCAGGGCGCGGACGGCGGATTCCAAGTCCGCGGGTCCCATGTCATTGGCCGGCGTGTTGACCAGGTCGCGGGCCAGAAACAGATTTTCTGCGATGCGCGAAACCTCTTCGCCAACCACACCGGGCGGCAATACCAGCCGCGCTTTGCGGAGGTTCTTCTTTTTGTAGCGGTCGAAACTGTAGCCGCCCATCAGCCAGGCCAGCGCGGCATGGGCGCCGCCGCAATTTTCCGGCACCTCGCCCAAGCGATAAACCCCAGCCGGCAATTTTTCCGCCGCCGCCGCCAGGGCAAAGGCGTCCTTATTGTCACCCAGCCCCAACACAAAGGCGGCGATGCCGCCTTTGGCGTCGGGCAGCGCCGCCAACGCGCCTGCCGCCCCGGCAAAGCCCGACGCCGTCACCAGGCCCGCGCGCTTTTGTTTTGCCAGCCATGCCTTCGCCTCCTTGGCCGGGACAGCGTGCAGGGGGATGGCGGCTCTGGCGTTGCGTGCAAGGCCCGGATGCATATTTGGCTCTTATCCTTTGCGCGGGAGAACTCTAAGAATCGCTGGCGTCAACTGCAAGGAGCGCGTCGTGGCCCGTTACACCCTGGTTGTCGGCACCCGCAACTGGTCGAGTTGGAGCTTGCGGCCCTATGTGGCCCTGCGCGCCACCGGCGCCCCCTTTGACATCATCGATATCCGCCTGCGCCAGTTCGATTCACCCACCACAAGGGAGCAGATCCTCAATCACTCTCCCGCCGGCAAGGTGCCGGTGCTGAAAATCGCCGAAGGCGACGACACCTTGACGGTGTGGGACAGTCTTGCGATCTGCGAGACCCTGGCCGAGCGCCATCCCCAGGCCGGACTTTGGCCCAAAGAGGCGGCCACGCGCGCCATCGCCCGCAGCTATGCCTGTGAGATGCATGCGGGATTTCCGGACGTCCGCGACCAGCTCTCCATGAACTTCGCGCGCAGAAAAGAACTGCCCGAACTGCGCGACGACACCAAGATCCAGCTGGCGCGCATCCTGGATGGCTGGGCGTGGGCGCTTGCGACCTATCAAGGCGAATTCCTGTTCGGAAGCCTGTCGGTGGCCGACTGCATGTATGCGCCCGTGGTGTCACGCTTTCGCACCTATGGCCTGGAAACATCGGCGCCGGTGAAAGCTTACATGGACCGGGTGATGGCGTTGCCGGCGATGCAGGAATGGATGACAGCGGCGGAAGCGGAAGTGGCGGCCGGGCTCGCGGAAACCTACTAACGGAGCCAGCTTCGAACCTCTGCGATAGCCTAAGCTCCGGGCGTTGGCTTAGCTTTTCTTGGCAAGCGCAGCGAGCCTAGAAAAGCTTGCCCTGTGCGAGCGCTAGCGAGCATGCGCCGTTCTCGCATGTCCACCGGACATGCTCGTGCCCTGCGGGCACCACGGCTCACCCAGACGTGGCGGGCTGGAGCTTGCCTTTTTCCCGATAGAACCGTCCTGCGCCAGGATGAAGAACGGTGGGCGGATTGACCGCCGCACTGTCCAGCCCGATTTCGCGCGCGCTGGGATGGCTTGCGGTCAAGACACCGCGATTGGCCGGATTGAACAGCGCCCGTACCAGGCCATAGATCAACGAATCGGGCACCGTGTCGCGCGTCACCCAATAGGCGCGGGTGGAGACGGTTTCCACCGCGCCGGTGCCGGGATAGGCCCCGGCGGCGATGGAGGCGGTAGAGAGTTGGGGCACCATCTGGATCAACCGGTCGCGACCCTCGCCATCGATTGGCACCAGCCGCGCCACGTGATGCGCAATGAGATCCTTGATCGAATCCAGTGGCACGCCTGCGACCGCGAAATAGGCGTCGATCTTGTCGTCCCTCAGCATCTGGTCCGCCGGCTCGCCGGAAACGACCTCCCGCGCGCGTACGCGATAGGCGCTGAGAATGGTACGCGCGCGCATCAGCCCGCTGCCATTGGCGGGCCCCATCAGGAGCCGCTTGCCGCGCAGGTCCGCGACCGATTGAATATCGGAGTTGGCCGCCACCACCAGATGCGCCTCTTCCGGGAACAAGGCTGCTATGACCCGCAGATGGCGCGCGGGCCGGCGAAAGACGCCCCCGCCTTTGACCGCGGCGGCGATCGCATCGCCATCGGCGAATCCGGAATCCACCAGTCCCTGGTCGACGGAACGCAGATTGTCGGTCGTGCCTTCGCTGGTGCGCGCCGAAAGGATCACGCCCGCCGGGCCGCACACCATCGCGGTATCGCAGCGGCCGACGCCCAAAGGATGGCTGATCAGACCTGCCATCGCCTGTCCCACGGGAAAATAGACGCCTTCGGTGGAACCCGTGGCGATCTGGAAGGAAACGCGCGTGGGACCGGAATCGGCGATGCCCAGATTGCCGCCGGTGAGCAGCGCGCCAACCACCACCATAATGAAGGCAAGCAGGGCAAGCAGGGCAAGAACGCGCTCGGACAACATGAACGGATAAATTAATCCTCTATTGCGTCAGGACTTTGGCGTGTGGGGCGCCGATTGGGGCATCCATGGGATGCGTTAACCGAACGGTAAGACCGCAGAGGGCGGCGATGCCGGAACAGCGAGCGGAGCAAGGAACACCTCGCGAAGAAGGGCGCGGCCTCGCGCCTGATTCGTACCTCATTCTATATGCGCTTAGATACTTAAGGGTTTGTTGACCGGGTGCTGGCACAGTCATGGCCGGTATTTCCGAAGGCCGTCTGCCATGGTTTTTTCCCTGCTCCGCAACCCTTTCCTGAAGGCATCCTGGGCTGTCGTGCTGATGCTCGGCTGCGCGGCGCTTCCCGCCCAGGCCGGCTGGTTCAGCTCCGACAGCAAAGCCCAGAAAACGGACAGCAAGCCGGGATCCTCCGCGAGCCCGACAACTAGCCAGTCCGCCACGGCCCAGCCCGCGACCGGCACACAAACAGCCAACCTGCCCGCGACCAATCTCGACGACAGCATTCGCCAGGCCCAGCTGCTGCGGCTGGCGGGCCAGTATCCCGAAGCCATCAAGCATTTGTCGCAGGTGATGCTGGTGGCGTCCGACGACGCGCGCGTCGTCAGCGAATATGGCAAGACGCTGGCATCGATGGGCCGGGCCTCGGATGCGGTCAATTTCCTCACCCGCGCCCAGCAATTGCAGCCCAACGACTGGACACTCTACTCGGCGATGGGCGTGGCTTATGACCAGCTCGGCGATCAGAAGAATGCCCAGGATGCGTATGAGCATGCTCTGGTGCTGAAACCGAACGACCCCAGCGTGCTGAGCAACTATGCGCTGTCGCGCATGCTGGCCAAGGATCCCGACATGGCCCGCAAGCTGGCGGCGCGCGCTGAAAGCACCGGCGGCATGGGCGACGACAAGATCGCACGCAATATCGCCATGATCCGCTCCCTGGCGCCGGAAGAACCGGCGCCGGCAGCCATGGCCGTTGCTGCGCAGCCGGCACAGAATCCTGTGGCCGCGAGTGCGCAAGCCTCCAAGGCGCCCGCCCAGGTCCGTGCGGAACTGCATGACAATCGCGTGGTGATGCAGCGCGTTCCGGTGGATCCGCAGGCCGGGCCGGTTGCCAAGCCCGCGCCGGCGCCCGTCAACACCGCCACTCAGGCGCCGCGCGCACTGCAGCCGCAGATCGCCGCCGACGTTTCGCATGCCGAAGCGAGCGCCACGCTTGCTCCGCAAGCGCCCAAGCCCGTGACGTTTCAGCCTTTGCCGCCGCCTGTCGCGCCGGGAACGGCGGCCGAGTTGAAACCCCTGCCGGTCAAGACCGCCGAAACGGCCAAGCCGGCTGCCCCGGCAAGGCTGATGCCGCCTGCTCCGGCCAAGGCGGCCGAAACGGCGAGTGCATCGGTCACCTTGCGGTTGGCGCCGCCCTTGAGCGGCGAAACCGACAAGCAGGGCCAGCCGCCCAAAGTGTTGCCGCCGGCGCCGGTCAAGGCCGCCGCCAAACCCAACGCCAACGTTCCGGGCCTGCGCGTCAGCGCCAACGCTTACTGAGACGCCGCCATCAGACTGGACTGGCCTGGAAGCGCGAGAATAGCTCTTCCACCACCTTGACCGCCCCTTCGGCTTCGGCGCGATCGGGAATCTCGTTGCTGTTGCGCCAGCTTTTGGCGAACTGGTCAGGCCCGATCGCAATCACCATGACACCATCGCTTTTGGAGCGGCACTCCACATTGCGATAGGTGAAGCCGTAATTGACTTCCGGCTGCGGGATCAGCCATTCCGTCTGGCCCCGCACCGGGATCATCGCCTTGTCCTTC
>DATBCP010000110.1:0-1520 GCA_036270435.1 Rhizomicrobium sp.
GGCTTGATCGATCTGTCGTTCCAGCAAATCTCTCATGCCGCCTGTCTCCTAAATGAACCGCCCGGTGAAGTTTTCGTATTATAGGTCGAACACCACTGGGCCGGTGGTTGATGGAGAATGCGGTGATGCTGCACTCATTGACGGCTCGCAAGGAATGGAAGTTCTTCGCCGTCTTGCCAAAAGCGGCCCCGGTTCTGGCTGCGGCCTGGTGGATGGTGCTGCTGCTGCGCGGCATCCTGCCGGCAGCGTTCGCCATCGCCATGGGCGTGCTCGTCGGCGCCGTCCAACGCGGCCAGTCCCTACCCGGGCCCCTCGCCTTTGCTGGTGCGATCTTCGTCCTGCTCCAGGTGCTCAGCCCAATTCACCAGGCGCTCAGTGCCAACCTCGGGGACCGCACCGCGGCCTGGCTCTACGATCGCCTGACCGAAGCTTGTGTGCGCCCGCCGGGCATCGGGCACCTGGAGGACCCAACGCTCACTGCGGACCTCACCGTTGCCCGCGATTTTGACCTTGGCATGACCGGGCCGCCGCTCTCCATTTCCATGGACTTTATTGCCGGCGGTCTGGTGGAGATGATCGGCGGTATCGCTTCCGCTTTTGTCCTCTTGCGCTATGCATGGTGGGCGCCCCTGCTCTTGGCCGGAGCCTGGGGGGCCACCCATTGGCTGCTGCGCGAGAGCGGCGTGTGGCGCGATCGCAACAACCCGGAAGTGCGCGCCGCGCAACGGGATGCCGACTACGCCTACCGGCTGGCGGTCGACCCTCCGGCGAGCAAGGAGCTGCGCCTGTTCGGGCTCGCCCCCTGGACCATTGATCGTTTTGTCGCCCGGCGCACCCGGCTGCATCAGCTGCAATACGCCGCCACTCGTCTGCGCGAGCGCCCGGTGATTTGGAGCCTGCTCCTGGTGGTCTCGGCCAACGTGATTGTCTTCTGGCTTTTAGCCAGCAACGTGGCCCATGGCCGAATCTCGCTCGGGGAAGCAGTTGTCTATGTGCAAAGCGCGATTGGCGTATCGATGATCGCCTTTGGCGGCTTCAGTTGGGCACTCGACGGATCCTCCGCCCCGGTGGCCGCGGTGCTGCGCCTGGAACCGGCCATGCGTCCAGCCGGCGCATTGGGCTCCGGCAATCGCCGGGCGGACGCGGTGCCGGCGAAAGAGATTCGCCTCCGCGACGTCAGCTTCGCTTACCCGGCCGCGAATGGCGCGGGCGCCCCGCGGGTGCTCGAGCACTTCGACCTCACCATCCCCGCCGGAACGTCCCTGGCCATCGTTGGCCAGAACGGCGCGGGCAAAACCACCATCGCCAAGTTATTGTGCCGGTTATACGATCCGCAGTCGGGGGCCATCACCATTGACGGCGCCGACCTGCGGGAGTTCGATCTCGCTTCCTGGCGCTCGCGGGTCACCGCCGTGTTCCAGGACTTTATCCGCCTGGAACTGCCACTGCGCGAAAACGTGGCCCCGGCCGGCGCGCCGGAGGACGTCGTGCGCGCTGCGCTGGAGTCGGCAGGTGCAGCT
>DATBCP010000111.1:0-3709 GCA_036270435.1 Rhizomicrobium sp.
CTGCCCTGGAACTGTCATTTTCCACGATATTTACGCTTTCCATCGGCCCTGAACATGGCTTGGGCAGCCGGTCGGTGCAAGCACCGTTAACGGGCGTCCACCAATCCTATTTAAAGCCTGTTAAATCGCCCCGCGGCAAAATGCGGCCTGAGACCCAGAATGGGTTGCCAGAATCAAGGGAAGCATGGACCGCTCATCGTCCGTCGGCCGTGCGGGCATCAACCCGCGCGAAGTGCTCGACATCCTGGATATCCGCACCGGCAAGCCGGGTGGCACCGCCGAATTGGCGGGCCGCACCGATGCGGGCGCCGATGTGCTGCATTATCTCGCCGTCCATGGCGCGCCCCAAACCCGTCAGGCGGTGGCCGCCAACCCGGCGGCGCCGGCTCTCACCAACCGGCTCCTGGCCGAGGACGAATGCGAGGATGTGCGCGCCGAACTGGCGGTGAAGATCGCCCGCCTGATGCCGGGGCTCAGCGAGCGCGAAAGCTCCCACATCATGGCGCTCACCATCGAGACCTTGGAATGTTTGGCGCGCGACGCGACGGTGCGGGTGCGCGCCATCCTGGCGGAAGAGATCAAATATCTGGACTGCGTCCCGCACGACATCGTGTTCCGGCTGGCGCGGGATGTCGAAAGCCTGGTGGCGGCGCCGATCCTGGAATATTCGCCGCTGCTGTCCGACACCGACCTGATCGAGGTCATTGCCTGCGGCCAGGTGCAGGAAGTGTTGACCGCCATCGCCCGGCGCAATCCGGTCAGCGAGCCGGTCAGCGATGTGCTGGTGCAATCCTTGAACGTTCCTTCCGTGGCGGCGCTGCTCGTCAACCCCAATGCCAGGATCCGCAAGGAGACCATGGACAGAATCGTGGACCAGGCGGAAGAAATCAGCGCTTGGCACCTGCCGCTGGCCTTGCGCGCCGATCTTTCCGCCCGCGTCATCCGCCGCATTGCCAGCCTGGTGGGTGCTTCCATCTTGGAGCGGTTGGCGGCGCGCAACGATCTTTCGGACGCCACCCGCATTCACCTGAACCGCGAATTGCGCGCGCGGCTGGCGGAGACGCCGATGGAATCCGACGGGATGAGCGCCGCCGAGCTGGTGGCACAGGCCAGGAAGGAAGGGCGCCTGGACGGGGCCTTTGTGGAAAAAGCGGCGCAAGGAGGCCAGCGCGAGACGGTGATCGTGGCCTTGGCGCAGCTCGCCAATATCAGCGAGCAGACCGTGAAGAAAATTCTCACCGCCGGCACCGCCAAGCCTTTGGTGGCGCTGGTGTGGCATACCCATCTTTCCATGCGCCTGGCGTTCAAGATCCAGACCCTGATCATGAAACTGCCGACGCGCGAAGTGCTTCCGGCGCGCGGCGGCGTCGGCTTTCCCTTGAGCAAGGAAGAGATGCGCTGGCATCTCAACTATTTCAACATCGCGGTGTAGCTATTCAATTCCCAAAAGTTGTCATGCCCGTCCCCCGGTCCGCGCGGAGCGCGGCCGGAGGATAAACTCCAGCGGGCATCCAACTTCAATTTTCATGCGCGGGACAAAGAAAGTTGGATTCCCGCTTACGCGGGAATGACAAGGTAGGGCTGCGAACAGATCCTACCGCACCAGCCCCACCGGTCCGATATGCGCGACATAACCGGCCACGCCTTTGGTCGGTGTCATGGCAAAGCGCTTTTCACTTAAGCCGCGGCTGGCGCAATTCTCCGCGCCGCTTATGTCGAAAATGACCGTGGTGGTGCAGAATTTCCTGGACCCGCTGACGAGCGCCGCCCCGTTCTTTTTCTGCGCCAGCAGATAGACCGCATCGCTTTTCAGCGGCGCCGTTATCGTCCTGGCGCAGGCGCCCGGCTGCACCGTCCACCAGCCGCGCGACAAGGCCTTGCTGTTTTTCACCTGGCCCAGCGCCACCAGCAGCACATCGCGTGAGTCGTTGCAGACGGTGTAGCCGGCGGGCGCCGCCTTGCCGCGGGACTCCCGTTCCAAAGCGGCAAACAGTTCGGCATTGCCGGCATTGGGGGCAAAATTCATCCGCTTGCGGAAATCCATCAGGGCCGCCCCGGTCTGTTTGTCGGGCCTGCCGTCGATGCGGGGGATGGGATAGCCATTGTCCTTGAGCAGGCGCTTGGCGCCGGCAAGCTGCGCCTCGGTCAAGCTCATCGCGGGCTGTTCGTCAAAGTTCATGGTCCAATTGCCCTGGCCGTGATTGCCCAGGGGGGCGAAGGGCAGCGCGAAGCTGTCATCGGTGGTGCAAGTGGGCTGGGTCACCGCCTGGGTGATGGTGAAATTGGTGTCCTTGACGCAGACCGGATAGGCGCCGCCCCAGGCCCGCGCCGGGCCGGAATGCGCGATGCCCGAGCGGGCATAGACCAGGTAGGTCTCCGCCGACAGCTTCTCCTTGCGTGCCAGCTGGCATTCGCCGGGGGCGATACGGGTCCAACCCTGGGCCTGGCTTTTGGGCGATTGGATGGCCGCGGTGGCGGCATAGAGAATGTAGCTCGTGCGGTTGCAGAGCGTCAGCGCGGCCTTGGCGGGCGCCGGCGTGAAGCCCGCAGCCAGCAGCAGTGCCAACACCACCGGTTTCATTCGTTGGTGATCAGCGTGCCCGCGCCATGCTCGGTGAAAAGCTCAAGCAGCAGCACGTGCGGGATGCGCCCATCCAGGATGACGGCGGCCTTGACCCCGCCCTCCACCGCATCGATGGCAGTCTGGATCTTGGGAATCATGCCGCCGAAAATCGTGCCGTCGGCGATCAGGGCGCGCGCCTCATGCACGGAAAGCCGGGGGATCAGCTTCTTCTCCTGGTCCAGCACGCCTTCCACATCGGTAAGCAAAATCAGGCGTTCGGCCTTCAAGGCGCAGCTGACCGCGCCCGCCACCGTGTCGGCGTTGATGTTGTAGGTCTCGCCCTTGCGTCCCACCCCGATGGGCGCGATCACCGGAATGTTTTCCGATTTCATGATGGAGTGCAGCACTTCCGGATTGACGGTGTCGGGTTCACCCACAAAACCCAGATCCACCGGAACCTTTTCGCCGGTTTTGGGATCGGCCTGGGTCATCGCCAGCTTGCGCGCGATTACCAGATTGCCGTCCTTGCCGGACAGGCCCACGGCCCGGCCGCCCGCCGCATTGATGCTGGTGACCAGCTGCTTGTTGATCGAACCGGTGAGCACCATTTCCACCACTTCCACCGCGGCCTCGTCGGTCACCCGCAAGCCGTCGATGAAGGTGGACTCGATATTGAGCTTCTTGAGCATGGCCCCGATCTGGGGACCGCCGCCATGCACCACCACGGGATCGATGCCGGTCTGCTTCATCAGCACGATATCCTGGGAAAAGTCGTGCGCGCCGGTGCCGGTCATGGCGTTGCCGCCATATTTCACTACGATGGTCTTCTGGTCGTAATTCAGGATGTAGGGCAGGGCCTCGATCAGCACCCGCCCTGTTTGGCGCCAGCGCGCCAGGGTGCGCAGGTTCCGGTCTTCAGGCTCGTCGGAGGATCCGGCCATCACGGTTGCCCTCGAAATAAAAAAGTGTGGCCTTATAGCGCGGAGATGTGCCTGATCCAAGCGCAATGCAAAATGCTCGAGCGAGGCATTCCGCCGAGCGACGTTCAGCATCCGACAGGTCCCTTCCCCCTCGCGGCGAAGCCGCTGGAGGGGGAAGGTGTCGCAGCGAAGGTGAGGAGCGGTCCGCCGAAGGCGGACGAAATGG
>DATBCP010000112.1:0-11750 GCA_036270435.1 Rhizomicrobium sp.
CCGAGATCGTGGAGGGCCTCAAGAAGCTGGGCCTGAATCCCGCCACTATCAAATACGTCATCATCACCCACGCCCATGGCGACCATGACGAAGGTGCCAGGCTGCTGCAGGACCGCTATGGCACCCATGTGGTGATGGGTGCGCCCGATTGGGATCTCATCGAAAAGAATCCCAACATGCCCGGCGGCGTGCCCAAGCGCGATATGGTGGGCAAAGACGGTCAAAAGATCGCCCTGTGCGATAGCAGCGTCATCATCGTGACCACGCCCGGCCACACGCTGGGCACCCTGTCCTTGATCTTCACCGTCAAGGATCATGGCCGGCCGGTGACCGTCGCCTATTCCGGCGGCACCGCCTTCAATTTCCCAAAGGATGTGGCGCGCTACGACACCTATATCGCCTCCCAGAAGAAAATGGCCGATGCTGCCAAGGCCGCCGGCGCCACGGTCGTGATGTCGAATCATTCCGAGTTCGACGATGCCTGGGATCGCGGCCGGCTGGTCCGGCTGCGCCGCGCCGGCGAGCCGCATCCTTACGAAATCGGGGCGGACGCCGTGCAGCGCTATTTCACCATGACCGGCGAATGCGCCCTGGCGATGCGCGAAAAGTTGGCGACACGCTGAGACCCGGCTTTCAATATTCCTGCTCCAGTGTCATGGCCCGCGAATGCGGTCCATCCAGATGACGTCTGCGCTAAAATTTCAGGACAATCGCAAACCCAACTAGATGGCCGACACGGAGCTTACACTCCGGCTGCGCTCCGCGCGGACCGGGGTGGTGGGTCATGACAAAGCGGGAAATTCAGCGCCTCATTCGATCCAAAGTCCACGCCGGCGGTGCCATTCTTCGATCGACAGTTTGGGATAGTCCCGGAACTTGGCATCGCCGCGCCCGAAATGCGGCTTCACCCACGGCGCCTTGAATTTCAGCATCAGATGCACCTTGGACGGCGGCGCCGGCAGCTTGGTATCGATGGCCGAGGCAAAGGGATGCACCAGTTCCGGCCATTGCGGATCATAAAGCCACAACGCCGTGCCGCATTTGTTGCAGAAGCTGCGCATCCCCGTGCTGGTCTCGCAATGGCCGCTGTCATCCCGGATTTCAGCCCGGAAGACGCCGATCGCCTTTTGGCCACGCACCTTCAGGCTCTTGTTGTCCGCCGACAGGTTGATGGCAAAGCCGCCGCCACCCGCCGTCTTGCGGCAGATCGAGCAATAACAAAGCTGATACGGATAAGGCGCGTGACTGAGCACCGAGAAATGCACGGCGCCGCAGCGACAGGAACCTTCGAGTTTAAGGGGCATGAAGCCTCCTGCTTCCAAACGGCCGCAGGAGGCTTCGAGTTCCGTCGGCCATGACCTAACCCACCAGGACTTGGCGGCGAAGGCGGGGTTGGTCTAGACAACTCCCAAACACGTCAGTTTTGGGAATTGGGAAGCAATCACCAAATAGCTGCATCACCACTTCGCGCCGGTGTAAATGAGCCCGGGCGACGGTCCTTCAGCAACGCCCGCCGAAGATTTACGGCAGACCAAACACGATCAGGCTGTCGCCCACAGACGGACTGTGAACGAAGGCGCCGCCGGTCGCCACCACCGCGACATACTGCTTGCCGTCCGTTCCCCGATAGGTGACCGGCGAAGCGTGCGCGGAAGCCTCCATCTTATAGGTCCAGATCTCCTTGCCGGTCTTGGTCTCAAAAGCGCGGAAGCGGCTGTCATCCGTGGCGCCGATGAAGATAAGCCCGGATGCCGTGGTCAGCGGCGCGCCCAGGTTGGGGCGGCCGGTGTTGCGCTTGCCTTCCGGCATGATGTCGCTCACGCCCAGATTGACCCGCCAGGCGACCTTGACGGTATTGACATTCACGGCCCACAGATCGCCCCAGGGCGGATCCTGGCAGGGGTAATAGCCATGGCCGGGTATCTCCTGCTCGAAGAAGCTGTCGGGGATGTTGGCCGAAGCCCAATAGCCTCCCTTATTTTTCTCGAGCTGTTCGATCGAGCCCATCTCCTGGGTGTTGACGATGAAATAGCCCAGCTTGGGATCGAAGGCGCCGCCACCCCATTCCGGGCCGCCGCCCGAGCCGGGGAAGCGCGCGATCTGGGAATCACTGGTCAATGGCGAGAACGGCACACTGTCATGCAGATGGTGGGTTGCGATCAGCTTCTCGCAGAAGTCATGCAACTCCGGTGTGATGTTCGTGACGTCCGTCGCCGCGGTGAAGCTCTGTCTGGTCGCGAGCGGCGGCGGCGTCACCGGGATCGGCTGGGTCGGCCAGGTCTCTTCACCCTCGACGTTGCTCTTGGGGACCGGCACTTCCTTGACGTCATAGAGCGGCTTGCCGGTCAGCCGGTTGAGAATGAACAGATAGCCGGACTTATTCATCGCCGCGACGGCCGGGATGGTTTTACCATCTCTCTTGACGTCGAACAGCATCGGCGGCGTCGGCTGGTCCCAGTCCCACACTTCATGATGCAAGAGCTGGAAATGCCACAGGCGCTTGCCGGTCATGGCGTCAACGGCCACCAGCGCGTTGCCGAACAGATTGGTGCCATGGCGGTCACCACCCCAGCGGTCCGAGGCCGGACCGGTGAAGGGCAGGAAAGCGATGCCACGCTGATCATCCACCGTGATCATGTTCCAGATGTTCACGCCGGAGCGGTTCTCCGTGCTGCCAGGCGCCCAGGTGTCGTAGCCGAACTCGCCCTTGCGCGGCACGGCATGGAAGGTCCAGACCAGCTTGCCGGTGCGCACATCCCAGGCGCGCTCGTCGCCGGACACGCTGCGCGACTCTTCCGGATTGGAAGCACCGGTCATCACCAGATTGCGGTAGATGCCCGCCGGCGAGGTCAGGGCGTAATTCTTGTCATAGCCGCGCATGACGTCAGGCGTGCGCAGATTGACGAAGCCGTTCTCGCCGAACTTGGGCGCCGGCTGGCCGGTCTTCACATCGATCGCCACCAGCTTGCCGTCATTGGTGCCGAACAAAAGCTCTGGCGCAAATTCCTTGTCGCCCGGCCAATAAGCGATACCGCGTGGTGCCGGCCGCGTGTTGCCGGGCAGCTTGTAGTTCCAGATTTCCTTGCCGGTGGTCGCATCCAGGGCCACGATATGACCGTAAGGCGAACCCAGATACATGGTGTTGCCGACCACCAACGGCGTGGTTTCCGAAGTGGCGACGCGCGTCGCGTCGGCCGGCTTCATATGATAGGTCCAGGCCACCTTCAGCGACGTGACATTGGCCGGTGTGATTTCGGTGAGCGGCGAATAGCGCTGGGCGCCCCGATCGTTGCCGTAATTCGGCCAGTCCTCCCCAGGCGCGGCAAGCGCGAGGCCCGCCGTCAGGCAGGTCCCGCCCAAAAAAAGGGCCAACCATGAGATATGCAAATTCGATCGCGACATTCTACTCCCCATAACGGCTCTGCTGGCCTGCTTCGAGTTCGGCTTTGGCAATCTACAGGTCTTTACCGGTGCGACAAGCTCCTCAATGCCCAAGCCCGAAGGCATAGACATGCGCGTCATGGGAGACCAGGAATACCCGTCCGGCCGCCACGACAGGCTGGTTGAAGTGCACCCAATCCTGAAGCAAATCCTTGCTGGAATAAAGCTCGCGCCCGGTGACCGCATCCAGGGCGTAAAGCACCATGGGGGCGATAGGCGTGGCGCGGAATTTTTCCAACTCCGCCGGGGTCAAGGCATGTTGTCCGGGAAGCGCCCGGCCATGGCTGTCGGGATTATCGGGATGCTGAACCGCCTGCTCGCCGGTCTGAACGGCAAACACCACGCCATTCGCCACCGCGACATTGTCCGGCAGGTTCAGGTCGCCGCTGATCCATTCCGGGGCCAGCGAAAAATCCGAGCCGGTTCTTTCGACCCGCAAAGCCATGATGCTGCCATGCGGCGCATCACCATTGCTCTTGGGAAAGGAAACGGTCTTGGCCGGCGGGCCCCACATCGGCACATACAAATAGGTCACGCCCTTCGTGGTGCGATAGGTCGAAAAGCCGCCCCATACACCTTGGGCGTAATATTCAAGGGCGTCATTGCCCAGCCGCGGCGAGGTGTAGAGCGCGGTGGCGTGATCGGCGCCGCCAAGACTGTCCGCATCCAGCAGGAAGACCACCGCATCCTTGGATGAGGTGGCGACCAGGTCATGTCCTTGGAAGCGGAACAGGAGCGGGCTGCCGGAGCCCAGATCCAGGTCGCGCGCATTCAACGCCTTCCACGTGCCCGGAATGAAATAGTCCGGCGCGCCTTGCGCACGCGGCGGGACAGCGATGACCGCATTGCCATACAGGCCCTTGTCGGGATCGCGGGGACCATCGGCGGTTTGCACATAGACACCCTTGGGACCTTTCACCGGACCGCCGCGTCCCCAGGGTCCGGCCGGCCGGCCTTTGCCCGTGAGAAAGCTTGTCGCGACCGGATGCGCGGGATCATGGACATCCATCGCCGCGACGGTTCCGGGCTCGATCGCCTGCTCCGCCGATCCGCCGCAGCCGCGCCCCGCCGCGGTATAGACCACGCCGTCGATCAGGTTGAGGCTCCAATTGCGGCTGAAGGGCGCCACGAATTGCGTGGGTGCCAGCTTTTCCGCGCCGTCGCCCAGGGCCGCACCGCGCAGCTTGCCGTCACTGGTGGTGAAATAGATCACACCGCGCGTCTTGTCGATCACCGGCGTCGCCTGTTCGGTGTTGGAGCAATTCACATTGGCGCGGCGCAGCGGTTTCGCATCATTGGGAAAACTCTTGCGCCAGATGGTTGTGCCGCTCGCGGCATCCAAGGCGGAGAGCGAGTCGTCCATGCCGACCGTGAAGACGAGATCGCGCTTGCCTTGCGGCGTGGAAACGCCGGTCGCGATCAGGGGCGAGGTCAGGCTGGAGAGCGCCACATCTTTGACGGCAACCGGCAGCTTGGTTTGCCACAACAGTTTCAAGCCGGGGACCGTCTTGGGCGACAGCGTGTGCTCGTCGCGGTTCCAGCCGCTGCGCTCCGGGTCATGGCCGAAGGTCAGCCATTCATTGGCGCCGGCGCCTCCACTGACCAACAGCAAGACCAGCAACGCGCCCGTTGTGCCTCGAACCATGCTTTCCGCTCTCCGTTTCAGTCCCCGAGGGCCGCCTGTGCCTTTTTGCCGGCACCCTATCATGCCGCTGCCGCTATGGCAGGGCGAAAGCGGTGACCACATCCGCGCCCGCGGGCTCGTCGCCCCAGAATCCGCCGGTGGTGACGGCGGCGATATATTGCTTGCCGCTCTTGCCCTGATAGGTCAGCGGCGTGCCATAAAGCGAGGCGGGCAGCCGGAAGGTCCACACTTCCTTGCCAGTCTTGAGGTCGAAGGCCCGAAGCCGCTTGTCATCGGTGCCGCCGATAAAGATCAGCCCGCCGCCGGTGACGATGGGGCCGCCGACATTGGGCCGGCCGGTGTTGGGATGTGCCAGACCGTCGGTCACGCCCAGCACGCTCTTCCAGACGATCTGGCCGGTATTGACATTGATGGCATAGAGATTGCCCCAGGGCGGCACCTGGCAAGGCATGTGCGAATCCTTGTCCCAGAACCACTGATAGCCATAGCGCATATCATAACTGCCATCGGCCTTCTTGATCATCATCTGCTGCGAGGCGATCTCGCTGGCATTGACGATGTAGGTGCCGCTCTTGTGGTCGAAGGCGGCATGGCTCCAATCGATGCCGCCCCAATTGCCGGGAAAGCGCGCCACGGCATGGTCCACCCGCGGTGGCTGGAAATATTTGGCGCCGATCACTTTCTGATCGGCGATCAGCCGGTCACAGCCTGCCTTCTGCTGCGGCGTCAGATTCGCCAGCTCCGACATGTCGAAGCTGGTGCGGCCCAGCGGCGGCGTGACGGAGGCAGGCTGGGTGGGCGAAACCTGTTCGCCTTCCATGTCTGTCGCGGTGGGAACCGGGATATCCTTGATTGCGTAGATCGGCTTGCCGGTGACGCGGTCCAGCAGGAACAGCAGGCTGGCCTTGCTCATCACCGCGATCGCCGGAATGACACCGCCGTCCTTTTTCACCTCCACCAGGGTGGTGAGCGGCAGGTCGTAATCCCACAGATCGTGGCGCAGCGCCTGGAAGTGCCAGAGATACTTGCCGGTGGCCGCATCGACCGCCACCAGCGCGTTGGCAAACAGGCTTTCGCCTTTGCGGTCATTGCCGGACTGGTCGAAGGTGGGCGCGCCGAACGGCAGATAGGCGATGCCACGCTTGGCATCCAGGGTCAGTCCCACCCAGACATTGACGCCAGAACGGGCGACCCAGCTATCGCCTTCCCAGCTTTCGTGGAATTTCTCGCCGGGCTGCGGCACGCCGTTAAAGTGCCAAACCTCATGGCCTGTCACAATATCGAAGGCCCGCACCTGTCCGGACGCTCCTTTCTGCGGCGTCTCCTGGGTGCGCGAGCCGGTGATGATCAGATTCTTGTAGATCACCGGCGCGGATGTCACCCCCAATGCCGCCTGGGGAAAGCCTTGCATCACCGCATCACTATGCAGCTCCACCACACCATCCTTGCCGAAGCTTTTGACCGGTTCGCCGGTCTGGGCCCGCAATGCGATCAACAAGCCGCCACGGGTGCCGAATACGATTTCAGGCCCCTCTTTGCTTTTGGTTTGGCCAGGCCAATAAGAAACGCCGCGCGTGGCGGGCTGGTCACCATTCGGCACCTCATAAGCCCAACGCTGCTTTCCGCTTTCCGCGTCCAGCGCCACCACCCGGCCATAAGGCGTGGACACATACATCACACCCCTTACCACCAAAGGCGTGTTCTCGGAGGCGGCAAAGCCACGCGCGGTGCGGTCCGGCGGGCGCATATGATAGGTCCAGACAGGCTTGAGCCTCGCCACATTGGCGAGTGTGATCTGCGTAAGAGGCGAATAGCGGCTGTCGCCATAGTCATGGCCGTAGGTCGGCCATTCCTCCAGCGCGAGCGCCGCCGCCGGCAACGTCAGGGCGCAAATGAGAAGTGTCGCCTTACAAGTAAAATGCATGCATCGCTCCGTCCCTGGCTCGCGCCCCTATAACGCTATCGCTCGGGCGGCTTTCGCCGTTGCGGACCTTTGGTCCGCAGCCCCCATCCGTCCATAGGTTTACCGCCTTTTTTGGCTCTGGTTGAGAGCCAGGCGGTCCGATATAATCTCTCATCTAATGAGAGATGACGCACTGTCATCTTTGAGCTATCGTGGCAATGCGACAATCATCCGACCGCACCGTCAGCGGCAGAGATCGCGGGCCAAGCGGCAAAAGGGAAACGCGGGCGGTGCGTCACTTTTGGTGGCGAGGGGAAACAGGCGGTGGCAACACCCAGGAATTATTCGGTGATGAAGGCTTTCGCCCTTTTGAAAGCCTTTCACGACCCCAGTGAGTGGCTGACCAGCTGCGAGTTGAGCCGCCGTGCCAATCTTCCCGAAGCATCCGGCTATCGCCTTATCCAGACCTTGGAAGAGATCGGCGCGGTGGTGCGGGGCCCAAGGGGGCGTTACCGGCCGGGCCTGTTGCTTCTGTCTCTTTCCCACAATGTGACCATCGCCGAACTGTTGCGCGAGGCCAGCCAGGCGCTGATGACCGAACTGTCAAAGACGTTGGGACTCACCACCCATATCGGCGTGCTGGAACATGGCATGGTGACCTATGTCGCCAAAGTCTCGGCGCCGGGCGCCTTCCCCGTTTACACCCGGGTCGGCGCGCAACTGGAGCCCTATTGCTCCGGACTGGGCAAGGTGCTGCTCGCGGCCCTGCCCGATGATGACGTGGAAAGCTTCATCATGGAGGGCGAACTGGTGCCCCTGACCCCCTTCACCATCACCACGGCTGCCGCATTTCGTGCCGAGCTCACGCTGGTGCGCGAGCAAGGCTACGCCATTGACGATCGTGAGCATCACGCCAGCATGCGCTGCATCGCGGTGCCAGTGCGCGACCGGGATGGCCGCGCCGTGGCCGCCCTGTCCGCCAGTGACGATGCGGAGCGCATGACGTCGGAACGCCAGCCGGAAATTCGCGATGCCTTGTTCGATGCCGCTGCCGCTTTGCGCCAGAAGCTTTATCCGGCCCCGGCGCCCCTGCAATATCGCCGGCCAATCGCCGCGGAATAGATTTCAGCTCAGTGCGTGGCAGGGCCCGCAAGCTCAGTGCGCGCCAGATCCATTTGCGCCCGGAAGGTCGGGTTCTGCATCAGCTTGAGGGCCAGGATGGTCCCGAACTGCTGGCCGGCCACGATGTCGCTGCGATAATGCACGCCGCAAACCAGCCGGTGATCGGCATATTCCGAGGCCCGCGCCAGGATCGCCTGGGATTTTTCCGGTACCAACGATGCCAGAACCACGCCCATGGAAAAGGCCAGCGAGGAATGGCCGCTGGGATAGGAATTGGCCGCCTTCACCTTCCCCGGTTTGATCGGTTCACAAGCCTTGACGCTGGGATCCACCGCGTAGGGGCGCAAGCGGTGGAAATAGGTTTTGGCGGCCTTGGAGTCGCCATCCTCTTCTTCCATCACCATCTTGAGCAGCTTGAACGTCTCCGGCTTGGCGGTGGCGTCAAAGCCGAGCGCGTCATTGAAGATATCCGGCGACTCGTCCTTGGCATCGTGGGTTGCGATGGTCTTCAACGCCTCGCTGCTGCGCTTGGCGATGGCATGGAGTTCCTGGATCTCACGCTTCTCAACAGCCGATCCTGCCGCCGGCGGCGGCGGCAGGTAACGGGACGCGTCGACCTCCGCAGGACTGAGCAGCGCCGCCTGCGCGCTCAAGGGATAAAGACCCAGGGCCAAGATCAGCGCTGCATATCGCATCGGCTTCTTCTCCTAGAGACGTGCCTTGACGCTCAGCTGGAAGCTGCGCGACGGCTGGAAGTAGTACTGGTCCAGGCTGTTGGGCCGGTTGGTATAGTCATTGACGCTGGAACCGCCAATCGGGCTCTTGTCGTTGATGCCGACCGAGGCCAGGCTGCGCGAATTGAGCAGGTTGAAGACACCCAGAGACACTTCGAAATTCTCCCAGGTGAAGCCGCCCTTGAAGTCCATGACATTATAGGCGCCCAATTTGTAAAATGATGTGTCAGCATTGTCGGAATATTGCTGGCCGACAAGCTTGTCGATCAAGGACAGTTTCCACATGCCCCACTTATAAGTGACGCCACTGGCGGAGGTCCACATCGGAGCCTGCTTCAGCCACTTGCCGCCCGACTTGGAGGAGTTCAGCGAACCGTTGACGAACACGGCCAAGCCCTGCAAGTCGCCGTCGAAGGCATAAGTTCCTTCGCCTTCGATACCCTTATAGGTGGCGGCGCCGGTATTGGTGGCGCAGGTCTCGCCCACAGGCCCGAAGATGGGCGCCTGGGAGCAGAGCTGGAAGGAGATGTTGTTGTCCACGCCGATATAATAGATGTCGCCGTCCACGGTGAAATTGTCGGCATAATAGACCGTGCCGAACTGGTAGTTGGTCGTGGTCTGTGCCTTGGGGAAGGTCAAGGACGGCACGGCCTGTTCAAAGGCGCTGATGTCGGGAACATAGATGCCCTGGGCATATTGGGCATAGACGCTCCAGCTGGGCTGGATCTTGTAATTGATCGTCACGAACGGCAGATCGTGGGTGGTGGTGAACTCCTGATTGACCGGAACCACCGGCTTGGTCTTCTGCTCCAGCGGTGCATTCACGAAGTGATTCCACCAGACATATTTGAACCCGGGCGTGATGCTGAGATCCGGCAACGGGTGCAGCTCCACCTCGATAAAGGGCTGATACTGATCCCAGCCCGAATGTTCCTCATACTCATAGAAGTTGGTGCTGTTGCTGTAGGCTGGCGGCAGTCGCGAGGAGGTGGGCGTCTTCTGGCCGGTGAAGAGGCGCGAGTCGGCATAGAACGAGCTGTGCCAGGGATCGCAGCCCACGCTTGAGGCAAAACATTGGGTGGCGTCATAGTCCGAGCGTGCGCGCTGGGAGCGTGAGCTCTCCCACCACACGCCGGCGCGCACCTGGCCGGTCAGCCAGCCCAGGTCGAAATCGTCGGAGATGCGGAAGATATCGCCCCAGTTGCGATAGGCATTCTGCTTGGTATAGCCCGGCACGTCATTGGGGAAGCTCACGCCGTTCACAATCGAGCCATTGCCCTCGGTGATGCCCTTGGCAATGTCGGCGGCAGTCTGCTGTACCGAGGTGGTGCTCAGCGTCTTGTTGACATAGGCATAGGTGTAAACCTGGTTGTCGATCTTGATGCCGTTGCCCAGGTCGCCTTGCAGCCGCAGATAATCCATGTCGGTCTTCTTATGGACATGGTTATAGGCCGCATAGGTGCCGGCTGCGGGGTTGGTATTCTGCAATGCATAATCCTTGCCGAAAGCGACCAGCTGCGCCGCCGTGGCGCCGGCATTGTCCTCAAGCTGTTGGAACAATCCGTTGAAGTCGGCGAACGCCGTCAGGGTCCAGCCGGGCGCGATTTCCGTCTGGGTCTTGATCAGGTAATTCTGCGCCGCGCTGGACTGCAGGCTGAGATAGCCGGCGGTGTTGGTATCCTGGAAGTTCACCAGCACGCGGTTGGTGATGCCGGCGACCTGGAAGTCGCCCGACTGCGCATTGACGTTGAACAGGCTGGTGTTAAAGGTGCCGCCCGCCGCCTCCAGGCGGAGATGCCGCTCCGGCGTCAACTCTTCCGAATACAGGCTGATTGTGCCGCCATAGGTCGACGGGCCGATATTGCCGGCATTGCCGGGGCCGCGGTCGACCAGGATGCTGCCAAGGGTCGAAGCGGGGAAATAGGACTCGGAATGGTGGGTGGGGCCGTTGGTGTCGCCAAAGGGGATACCATCGAAATTGATGCCGAAGCTGCCGTCGGGCAGGCCCCGCAAGGTGTTCTTGACGCCGCCATCGGAAAGGCCGGGACCATTCAGGTCGGTGCCGGTCATGGACGGCGCGATGGCCAGGATGGTGGTGTAGGTGCCGGTCTCTGAAATCGAATCTTCGATATAGGACTTGTTGATGATGGTCTGCGGCTGGGTGGCATCCAGCGAGGCCTTGGCGGGGGCGACCTCCGGATTAAAGGCGGTGCCGGTGACGACCACGGTCTCCACATTGGTGGGGGCGGCTGCCATTTGCTGGGCCAGTTGCTGAGCATGGGCGCTATTCGCCAGCATGGCGCCGCTTATCAATGCAAAAACGGCGGTGGAACGGCGAAGTATCCTTGCAGGCATCATAAAAAACCCCTCGAAATCACGTTACGCGGGGTGAACGCCCCCCCCGCGCGATCGCACATCTGCGACAGCGCGTTCATGGTGGGCCGAAGCTGGTTGTCCCCGTCTCGCGGACGCAAATGACATGAGCCAATGACGCTTCGGTGACATCGGATATACGAATAATCAATCCGGCCGCGGCATCGCGTCCGTTTCCCGGAAAACGCCGAAAAACCGGGCATGAAAAGCGCGTCACGGGTCAGGATGCGATATATCCGTAGACGGATTATGTGCCTTGCGCACGGCGCGCTACAAACACGCCTGGGGCCACTGGCCCTTCAGCCAAGCCATGGCAGACATT
Source organism: Rhizomicrobium sp. (assembly GCA_036270435.1). Classification (GTDB taxonomy): domain Bacteria; phylum Pseudomonadota; class Alphaproteobacteria; order Micropepsales; family Micropepsaceae; genus Rhizomicrobium. The sequence continues at coordinate 11,541 of DATBCP010000112.1, forward strand.
GGGAAAATTTATCCGGCTGGGCCGTCCAGCCAGGCTGGCCCGTGGTCAGCTGCCCATGAGAGAATCAGGCAAAATCGGGAGGCTTCGATGCGAGTCACATTCGCGATGTGTTGCGCTACTGTCATAATTCTGGCGGGAGCGGCTTTTGCCCAAACCCCCTATCGCGTCCTGAACAGCTATACCTTGGGCGGCGAAGGCGGGTGGGATTAC
>DATBCP010000113.1:0-3390 GCA_036270435.1 Rhizomicrobium sp.
CATCCCGTCGGGATAGGTCTCGTTCTTGTCATTGTCCAGGATCTGCACTTCGTACAGGCCCATGGGAAAGACGCCGCTATTGCCCCAATATTGCGGATTGGCGGGCGGATGCGGCTGTTCCGGCTCCCGGAATTCTACATAAATCTCCGCGTCGCCGAAGGACTCCTTGGTTTTGAGGAAGTTGTAGACCCGCGCGCCGGTGGTCACCACGCCGTCATGCACCGTCCACTCCTCGAGATGATCGCCGGTCCATTTTGACAGGTCATGGCCGTCGAACAGCACTTCGGCATCGCGCGGCCGCCGGGTGGGGCAGGCGGTGCCGGTATCGACATGGCGCGGCTGCGGCCGGCGTATGTCGTCCACATTGTATCGCGAGCCGGGCATTTTCGGTCCGGCCAGGGTCAGTTGTGCCAGTTTGGGATCGGACAGCCACACCGCCCAGGCGGGATGCTCGGCCATCAGGCGTTTGAGCTCGGCGGGATCGACTTGGGACTCCTGGGTCATGGCCGGAACGGCCCATCCCAGAAGCGCCGCCAGCCCCAATGTCATCAGCAGAGTGTTTTTCATCGCGTTCCCCTTTTTGGCACAGGATAGAACGGTTCGCAGAGGTGCGACAACGCCCCTGCCTGCAGGGATTTACAGGATGCCGGGATACAGGCCACAGTCGCGGATGCCGGGAAAAATGAGTGGGCAGGGTATCCGGCAAGCCCGTTTGAGCCAGACGACGCCCGATGAGTCCATCGCCAAAGTCCACCCTCGATACGCCGGCGCTTCTGGTCGATCTGGACGTGATGGAATCCAACATCGTTCATATCGCGCAGCTCTGCCGCGCCCATGGCGTGCAATGGCGGCCGCATTTCAAGGGGCACAAGACCTTGGAAATCGCCCAGATGCAGATCTCGGCGGGGGCCATCGGCGTCACTTGCGCCAAATTGGGCGAGGCGGAAATCCTCGCGGCCAACGGCATCCTTGACATTTTGATCGCCAACCAGATCGTGGGCGTTCCGAAAGTCCGGCGGCTGATACGCCTGCTGGAATCCGCCGATGTCATCGTCTCGGTGGACAGCAGGGAGAATGTGCGGGAGCTGGCAGACGCGGCACACCAGGCCGGCAAACAATTGGGTGTCGTGATCGAGGTTGATCTGGGCTTTTGCCGCGCCGGTGTCGGGCCGGGGGCGCCGGTGCTCGCCTTGGCGGACGAGATTGCCGCGCATTCCAGTTTGCGTCTTGCCGGTGTGATGGGCTGGGAAGCGCAGACCACCGCCATCGCCGATGCGGTCGAAAAGGAAAAGGCCGTGGCGGCGGCCATCAGCTTGCTGACGCAAAGCGCGGATCTGTGCCGCAAGGCCGGTCACGACATCCGGATCGTGAGCTGTGGCGGCACCGGCACGCTGCTTTATTGCATCAAGCAGCCCGGCGTGACGGAAGTGCAGGTGGGCGGCGGGGTGATGAATGATGCGCATTATCGCTGGGACTATAATATCGACCTGCCATTTGCCCTGACGGTCCTGGCCACCGTGACCAGCAGGCCGACGCCAACCCGCGTCATCCTGGATGCGGGCCGCAAATCGATGAGCGTCGATACGGCGCTGCCACGGGTTTTGGACGTGCCGGCTGTGCGGGAGCTGCGGCTGACGGCGGAACACGCCAAGCTCGAACTGGAGTCGCCCAGCGACTGGCCCAGGGTTGGAGACCGGGTGGAATTCATCCCCGGCTACACCGACACCACCGTGCATCTGCATGAGGAAATGGTGGTCCTGCGCAACGGACGGATCGAGGCGGTCTGGAAAGTGGCCGGGCGCGGAAAGATCAAATAGCGCGCCGTCAGGCGGCGGCGCTGCGGCATGCTTCCCACTCGGCAGGCGTATTGAGGTTGACCAGCGCTTCGGATGGAAAAGCCGTCAGGGCAACGCGGAAAGGGGGGATCCAGTCCAGCATGGAACGAATATCGGTGTTCGTGAGATCGTGCTCCAGCCGTTCCGCCATGCGCGACGAACGCCCACCCGACAAAATCACCGCCGGTGGTTTCATGGTTTGGCCTTCCAGGCTTCCGCGATGGCATTGATCATCGGTTTCAGATGGAAGCTGGACTCAGGGTGGATGGCGCTGGATAGCCCGCGGGCTTTCAAAGCCGTTTCCACCACCGGTCCGATGGCCGCAATGGTGGTCCTGGCCAATCCCACCGTGAGTTCAGGCAGCAAGCCATGCTCCTCGGCGACGGCGAATAGCCGTTCGATTTGGGGTGAAGAGGTGAAGGCGATCATGCCGATGTTGCCCGCCGCCAGCTCCTTGATCGTGGCGGCGACCTGCGCGGATTCGGTCTGGGAGGCGTAGCGGTAAGGCGTGACGGGGAAGACTTCGGCGCCGTGGGTCCTGAGCGCCTCGACCAAAGGCAGTGCGCCGTCGCCGGGATAAAGCTGCACGCCGATGCGCTTTTTTTCCAGCTTTTCCTCTTCCAATTCTTCCAGCACGCCCTGGGATGTGGGCTCAGCCGCGGCCATGCCGGGCGAAAGCCCGATTTCGCGCAGCGCCCGCGCCGGCTTGGGCCCGCGCGTGACGGTGCGGGTTTTGGCCAGGGCGCCTACAAGATCGTCGCGGCGCGGCCCGCTCAGGCTGAGCAGTCGGCGCAAGCCTTCGCCGGTCAGCAGCACGGTGAAGTCGAACGGCATATCGATCATGCGGGTGATCCAGGCCTGCGCGTCGCGATCGTCATCCACATCCACGATCCGCACCAGCGGGCAGCGCAAAGGCCGCGCGCCTTGCGCTTCCAACAAGCCTGCGAACAAATCCAGTTCGCGGCTCTCCGGCACCAGGATGGTCAGTCCGTCCAAGGTTTCCATGGTCATTCCGCGGCATTCAGGGCAGGGACAGACTGCAACAGTTTCTTCAATTCGGGAATGCAGGAACCGCAATTGGTGCCGGCCTTCAGCAGGGCGCCGATCCCGGCTGCCGTGGTCAGGCCGTCCGCCTGGATGGCGGCCAAGGTCCGGCCTGGCGCGTTCCACCGCGGCCGCAAGATCCGGGCCTTCGGCGCGCACAATCCGCGCATAACCGGACTGCGAAAGCTTGTCTTCCAGCGCTCGGGCGCGTTCCGTATCGGTATCGATCAAAAGAATGGTCAGCGCCATGGCACCATTATAGATGCATCCTGCGCTTTTTTCGCCAAGCCTCTTCGCTTATGATTTAAAGCCTGTGGTCCAAGCATGACACAGGCGTGCTCATGGGAGGTCGATTGGTCCGTCTGTTATTCCTGGGCAAGTTTGGAGATGTGGCGCCCGCCGCCCTGGCCGAGGTCGCGCTGCCGGGCGATGTGCATACCCTTGCCGATCTCAAGACCTGGATCGCGCGCCAGCAGCCGTTGTTGGGCGCGGCGATGGAGGCAACCCGAAC
>DATBCP010000114.1:0-6290 GCA_036270435.1 Rhizomicrobium sp.
TTGTCGTAACCCAGCGTCCGCATCCTTTCGCGGGCGGCTTCGGTCAGTGCGGCGTACCACTCGATGGCAAAGACTTTGGCCGCGATGCGGCTGAGGACGGCCGCGGCATAGCCCGAACCGGCGCCCACTTCCAGAACCTTGTCGCAGCGTTCCAGCTCCGCCGCCGCCAGCATCGCCCCGACAATATAGGGCTGCGAAATGGTTTGCCCCTCTGCAATAGGCAGGGCGCTGTCCTCATAGGCGAACGCTTCAAAGCCGGCGGAAACAAAGTCCTCGCGCGGCACCATCCGCATCGCCTTGAGGACCGCGGGATCATGCACCCCGCGGCGGGCGATCTGCGCTTCCACCATCCGGTTGCGGGCCTGGACGGAATCCATGGAAAAGCTCCCAATGGGCAGATAACGCTTTGAAGGTTCTTTGGTTTGATCCGCGCTGCGGGTCGCCGCTGGACGGGCGCGGCATCAGGTGATGCCGTATTCCTTTTGCAGAAACTTGCCGACCGAACTTTGGATTCGCACATACATCTTGCTTTGAAGCGGAGCATTGCCGCCGGTCAGGCTATGAGTGCGATGGTAAGTCTCCACAACGTGAACCGGGTTGCGGTTGTATCCCGCTGCGAGGAAAGCGGCGAATTGCTGGCTGGAATCGGTGAACCGCGCCAGATAGTCCCGCGGCAGCTGGGTCAGTTCCAGGTCAAGAAGCAGGACCGAGGCCAGCACCGCATTGTGCAGGTCGCTCATGCCGCGTTCGAAGTTCGGTTCCAGCAGGGCCTTTGGGTAATTGGCGCGGACCATCTGGTAGCTGTCTTCCATGAATTGGGGCAGGCCGCGGGCCCCGGCGCTTGACTTGGCATAGGTATAAGCGTGTTCGCGGTTCGCCGCGATCGTGAACAGGACCTCGTGAATGCATTGCTCGATTCCCACATATTTCATGTGCAGGGGATCGACATGCTCGGTAATCATCAGCCGGAGCACGACGCTGGTGGGAATCTTGTCCGCCACCGTGATGGTGGGCGTGACGCGGGACCGTACGTCGTGATCCTTGATACGGTCATAGGCCAGGCGCTGCAAGTGCCGGAGATAGTCCATTCCGGCGCTGCGCATCATCTTGGTATCGAGCTCGGGCGAATAGGCCGTGTAGACACCTTCCTCATAGCCGTCCGTTGCATGGACCGGGCGGCGCTGGGCAAAGACGATGTAGCCTTCCGGCTTTGAGACGTGAAAGTGCGTATTGATGAAGTTATCGACCGGCCAGGTGATGGTGAAGCCCTGGTCGTTCTTTCCCGTTTCATCCATGCGCACGACCGTCAGGGGACCGGTTTTTTGGCCCACCACAAGAGTCCAGACGAAGTGGGAAAGCTTCCCATCCTGGTCGAACTGCATGTCATCCTTCAGCACCGGCTGCTTCGCCGCCAGCGCTTGCGCTTCCTGGACGCGATCTTGGTAGTCAAAGTCGGGCGCGTCGGTCGGCATCTTGGAAATTATTGCGAGCGACATGGCCGCAACGCGCCGGGGCACTTGAACCGTCTTCGGCACCACTTTCGGTTTTTTCTGTTGCACTGCGTGCGCGTGGTGCTTTTTGTGCGCGGCGGTTGTCGCGAAAGCGTGCGTGCAGTCCAAGCCGAGCCCAAGGGCGAGCGACGCTATAAGAAGCCTGACGGTCTTTTGCGGCATCATGGCAAGCTGGTGATATTCCCGGCGAATTTTACCGGCTGCGGGTTAAGAGTTTATTGGCATTGAAGCTTCAAATCGGGCGTCTAAGTCCGTTGGCGTACAAACCTGTTTACAATCTAGTACAGTTTTTCCTCCCGTGCATCGGCGCTCTTTGCAGGGACCGCCGGCCTTCGTCAACCAAATAAATCAAATGATAAGGGCGATCGCCGGACGGTCAGGTGATCTCGACGGAGACCCTGCCCAGCTGACCGAAATCACCTTCCACGCGATCGCCCATGCCGATCGGCATGGGTTTGACGCAGGTTCCGGTCATGACGACCTGGTCCTTTCTCAGCGCATACCCGAATTGCGAAAGCTCGTTGACCAGCCATGTGAGCGCCAATCGCGGGTCTCCCAGCACATTGGCGCCCTGGCCGGATACTGCCACCGCGCCGTTCTTCAAGGCGTGGACCTTGTACTGTGCGAGGTCCAGGCTGCGCCACGTCTCGGGCGCGGCGGCTCCCAGCACAAAGTAGTGCGCGCAGGCATTGTCAGCAATGAGCTGCAAGGCGCCGACCCGCTCGAAATGCTGGTAACGCGAATCCGGCAGCTCGATGGCAGGATGCAATGCCGACACGCGCGACAGCACTTCGGTTTGCGTATAAGGCTCCGCGCGCGGCAACATATCCTCACCCATGCGGAAGGCGAATTCCATTTCCGCGACCTTCATCAGGTTGCTGCCCAGCACGCAGGTGCCGCCGTCCGGAATGGCCCGCTCGGCCAGAAGCCGTCCGGCCATTGGTCCGTCGACGCCGATATGAGCCTGGCCCGCGCTGCTGGTGGCGGCGATCTTCCAGCCTTTCAGCGGCCGTCCGCTATACTCTTCGATTCGGGACTGGACCTGATAGGCCTCGGCCCTGTCGGCGGGACGCAAATCCGGCGGCAGCTCGTCCAACAGGCTGCCGCTGCGCCAATGGTCATAGAGACTGGCGCAGGCAGCGTGTCGTTTTTCCGGCTCCATGCCGCTCACTCGCCGCCGGCGTGATCGGGTTGGTAGTAATGCAGGCTGGGCGGACGTGGCGTGATGGCCAGGCGTGTCCCCATGCCGGTGCCGGCAGCCAAGGCCCTGTGCCAGCGCTCCTCCGGTGCGAATACGATATCGCCAAATTCGGCGGTGATCAGAGGCTCGCCCTGGATGAGGAATTCCTCCTTGCCTTCCATGATCAGCCAGAATTCCGCGAAATTCTCGTGGAAGTGGCCGAAATTGTCGGCAGGCGGCGTTGGGATCCCCTGCGACCGGATGATGTTCGCCCAGGTATGGTCATCCTTCACGGCACCGCCGCCCTTGCCGTTGGCGGCAACGATGTCTTTTTCGAAATCGATATAGGGTTTGTTGATCTCGTCATACTTGCCGCGGCCGGTATAGCTGGCCTTGATGAAGGTCATGCCCTTTGCGGGGTCGGGCGTTTCGGCGATGGGATAGCTCGGCGTTTCTCCCGCAGGCAGGACTTCGAAACGCAAGGCCGGCGTGTCGCCCACCGTCTCCATGCTGTAGGGCACGCGATAGGGCACTTGGACCAGAAATCCCTTGGAGGCGATAAAGGGCTCCACGCCGTCGATGGTGACCCGCATTTGCCCTGACACCACCACCCAATAGACCCGGTCGTCGGCATAAAACAGCGTCTTGGTTTTCTTGCCGGGGCCCAGGGAAACATACCGGCCGATGAAATCGCGAGTCAGGACTTCGGTTTCGGACCAATCACTTTTGCCGCGATGGCGCGCCAGGATGTCGGTGAACTTCTTGAGCGGCTTGTTGGGCGCGGCATAAGGCGCCGGCTTGACCGGCTGGGGCGCCCAGGCGGTCAGTGGCGTTGCGCGTTGGGCAGCGGCCGGCGCGCACAAAAGCGCCAAGGATGCCGCCATGAAAATTGCCCTGTATTTCGCTGCCGTCATGTCCGCGGTCCTTCTTGTTTTTGCGCGACGCCCGGTTGTAATCGCGATGCGGGGCAAAATACAGCCCAGTTTGCGGGGCGTCCTTGATAAGCCTTTGTTTTCAGGAAAAAATTCTGCTTCAATGTTTCGGGTATGGCCGGAGCGGGGATCGGGATGCTGGCGAAATTCTTCTGCGCTTCTGTGGCGCTCGTCCTGGCCGGCGTGCCGCCGGCCCGGGCCGAGAACCAAGTGACCTCCGGCAAGCTGGTTGTCGATGCGCCGACGCTCACCGCCATCGGCGTGGAATGGAAAATCACCGGCGACGACAATCGCAATGCTGTTGTCGAAGTCAGCTTCCGCCGCAAGGGCGAGCAGAATTGGCGCCCGGCGCTGCCCCTGTTGCGCATCCATCATGAAGTGATCAACAGCGCCGAGCCGCCCTTCCAGCCGACCGAGCCCAGCGCCGCCAATCCTAATGGAACACGGGAAAATCCCTGGCACTATGATACCGGCAATATGTTTGCCGGCAGCATCCTCAATCTGGTGCCTGGCACCGACTATGAGTGCCGGTTCCGTATGTCCGACCCGGACGGCGTCAGCGGCGAGAGGGAAAAGACCATCATGCTGCGCACCCGCCAGGAGCCGATGCCGGTGACGGGCGGCCGCGTCTTTCATGTCTATCCGATCGATTGGAAAGGACCCAAGCAGCAGCCGGCTTTTACCGGCCTGATGCGGGCCTACAATATGGGCTCGTCGGCGTCCGACCATGATCACACCTTTCCGCCGCGCGTGCAGCCGGGCGATACGATCCTGGTGCATGCCGGCCTCTACATCAGTGACCGCTTCCATTACATGAATGGCATGCCGCATCCCGGTTACAACAACCTGGCCGCGGTGACGGACGGCACCTATTACCTGACCCAAAGTGGCACGCCGGACAGGCCCATTGTGATCAAAGGCGCGGGCGACGGCGAAGTGATTTTCGACGGCGCGGGAGCGGAGAACCTCTTCAACCTGCTGCATGCCAACTACAATTATTTCGAGGGCATCACGGTGCGCAACACCACCGTGGCATTCCTCTTGGGCTGGAAGGATATTGCCGGCTCCAGCGGATTCACCCTCAAGCGCAGCCGCGTCTATGATGTGGCGCGCGCCGTATCGGGCGAATGGTCCGCGTCGCGCGACTTCTTCATCGCCGACAATGTGATCATCGGCCGGCACGAACCCACCAAGATGATGAGCTGGAGCGGAGCGCTGTGGGCCAATTTGCCCGGCTTCCCGGAATCCCTGCAGTCGGAATATGGCATCAAGGTTTATGGCCAGGGCCATGTGGTGACGCACAATTATATCGCCGATTTTCATGACGCCATCGACGTGTCCACCTATGGCGAGCCCGATGGCACGCCCGACATTGCCGGCACCGCCGTGTCGGGACCGACGGAGCAGGACGATCGCACCGCCTCTGGGATCGATTTCTATCGCAACGACATCTACAATATGGGCGACAATTGCATCGAAGGTGATGGCGGCGCCCACAATATCCGCGTGTTCGAGAATCGTTGCTTCAATTCGGCCGCGGCTTCGCTCAGCGCCCAGCCCATTTTTGGCGGCCCGATCTATTTCTACCGCAACCTGGTCTACAACGCGCCCAGCGGCGGGCCGTTGAAATTTGCCGACACCCCGGCCGGCGTGTATGTCTATCAGAACACGTTTGTCGGCGGCGATACTTCACCCGGCGGTCCTGTTTCCAATGCGCATCTGGCGAACAACCTGTTCCTGGGAACCGGCTCTGAGCGTCCCGCCTTCCAAATCGACACCAGCACCAACTATTCGACGTCGGATTACAATGGTTTTAGCAGCAATGCGGGGGCCGCCAACTTTGCCTGGAATTCGCCGCCGGGTGGCACGCTTGCGGATTACGATTACACCCACAAATTGACCGCCCGCCGGTTCAAGACCTTGAAGGATTATGGCGCCGCCACCGGCCAGGACCGGCACAGCGTGATGGTGGACTATAAGGTCTTCGTCGATGTGCCCAAGCCCGACCGCTCCGACCCCCAACGCCTCTACAATCCAGAAGACATGGATTTCCGTTTGCGTCCGAAATCCGCGGCGATCGATGCCGGCATGGTTCTGCCCACCATCAACGATGGCTATGCCGGAAAGGCGCCCGACCTGGGTGCGTATGAGTTCGGTCAGCCTGTTCTGGATTATGGTCCGCGGACTTTGCCCGCCGGCATCAGCGGACCGGCCGAGGTGGGATACCGTTCCTGGAACGGACCGCCGCGCCCGGACCTTCACCTTCTGCCCAGATAAAGAGGCGCAATATGAAGGGGATTTCTTGTCTGTTTGCCGGGTTATGGCTGATAGCCCTGCCGCATTCCGCATTGGCGGAGGTGACATTCAAATTCGTCACCGCCGGCCAAGCGGCGGACATGGTGTCGGGATCCAAACCGCCCGACGGCCTGGCGGCAGACGGACAATTCAACATGACGCTGCGGAAGCGGGTGGTTTCCAGTCATGTCGAAAAGCATTTGGGCTGGAATGAAGAACTCGTCATTCAGGAGGGTACTGTTCTCCTGAATTACGGCGGCGATGCCACCAATGCCCGGGAGATAGCACCCGGCGAATTCAACGGCGACGCGATTACCGGCGGCAAGAGCGTCGTCATGCATCCCGGCGACATCGTGATCCTTCCGGCCGGCA
>DATBCP010000115.1:0-2470 GCA_036270435.1 Rhizomicrobium sp.
GGTGAGGATGAGCAGGCGAATGCCGCCCACAAATCCTCCCAGTTGCGAAAAAGGAAGGATCTCCGCAATGGCGTCGCGGGTCAGCCTGGCCACGATGAAAGCGTTCCAGCTGGCGTCCGTCACCGCCCGGCCGACAAACCACCAAGCCAGTCCCATCAAGGCTATGACCGGTAGGTGCATCAACGTGATCGCCGCCAGGCCGCTGAACGAGAGTGTCGCCAGTGCCCGCAGCACCGGCTCCATGCCGGCCCTGACGGTGATGGCGATGAGTGCCACTGCACCCGCCAGGAAAACGGCCAGGCGGAGGCGCCGCGCCCCGCTAGGCTGCATAATAATCCGCGAGGGAACGTTCCGCTTTTATGTCGAAGTAAGCCTTATAGGGCGCAAAACGCTCGCTGAGCGCGCCCGCGTCGAGACCGAAATCCGAAAGCCTGTAGGGACGATGCGGCCGGCGCTTGGGGCGCGCCAGCCAGGACTCTATGCGCCGCTCACCCTCTGTCCCGAGACGCCGGCCGCTATGCGCGTAAAGCTTCCTTACTGTTTCCAATGGCGCCGACACGACGTCGCGGTAATGCAGGTGCAGGATGTCGTCAGAGGCCGAGGCGGCCTGCATCATGCGCTGGGTGCCTTCTATCAGGCGCGTGCTGACTTGGCGTCCGACCTGTACCCGGTCGATGCGACGGGCGAAAGAGCGGCGCAGCAGTTCCGCCAGCTTCGAGCAGGATGCCACCACGCTCAGGGGATCGCGATGCAGGAATACGATCCGCGCATCCGGATAGATCTTCCTGATCGCATCCAAGGCAAAGACATGATCCGGCGACTTGAGAATCCAGTGATGGCCGGGCTCCTGGGCCTCGAGATGCTGAAGGAAGCGCCGGTGGAAACGGAAAGCATCATCATGCCCATGAGCATCCAGCCAGGCCTGGTAGGACGGAACATGATGCGTGCTGTCGAACCGTAGGCTCTGGAAACAATGGGCGGTGATGTCGGTGCATTCCTGCGGTTCGTCGGCGGAAAGATGATGCAGGCCGGCCAGTCCCGGCGTGAGACAGCGATACAGGAAGAGCTGAAACTCCACCTGGGTCTTGTACCAGAAAGCCATCATGGCGGGCGGGTAAGGGTGGATCAGCCGCCAGCAGCGTGGCACCGCATTGTCCGGGTCAAGCGACAGCAAAGCATGAAGAAAACTGGTGGCGCTGCGCGGCAGGCCGGTGATGAATATCGGCGCCCGGATCGCGGCATCGGTGATGGCCGGATTTTCGTCCTCGGCGGCATCCAGACGCAGGCGGTTGGCCAGGCAGCGCATGATGTCGAAGCGGGTGGCATACCGGCCCGTGGCACTAAGATCGGCTTCATTTCTATAGGACTGAAGCAGCCTTTTCAGCGGACCCAGGAAAGATGTCTCGGAAAATGTCGCGCGTCCGGCACGCCTGAGTGCTTCGGCCATAAGGGCTTCGGCCTCGGGAAAGCCTCGGTTGTTGACAACGTCTTGAGTCCCCTGCGATAATTGCCGGGATTTGGTCGCGCAATAGTCGGGGACGTCATCCCTTAAATAGGAAATAAAGCGGTCATACATGCCGGGCGCGCCTGCCTCGAAAAACGGCTCCACCCGACAGAAAAACTCGCAAACTCAGGCAAAGTTCCCTTCGCCGAGTGGCACTTTGCTTGCAATTGGCACAGACCTACCGGGGAATTCGCGCATACCTCGCCACAGAGCCTGGTCTGGCCGATTGCGACACTTTGCACTTACCGCTGCAATCTTGGGCGCGTTTCCATTTCCTCAATATCTCCGGACGTAGACCCACACTGGCGTATACCAGGGGAAATTGCGTGCATAATTACCCGGACCTGACGGCCAGCGGCGCGATGTTGATTGCGGCTCTGCTCTCGACGACGACAAGCGTTTGGGCGCAGGAGGATAGTTCGGAGACCGTGGTTGTTTCCAGTTCGCGCATTTCGCTCAAGGGCTTTGAGGCACCGACGCCGACGATGCAAATCGGCCAGGATAGGATCGAGCGCGATGCCAAGCTCGATATCGGCGACCTCATCCGGGAATTGCCTGCGGCCGGCCCTTCGCCATCGCTGAACAATGGGATCAACGGCACCAATATCAGCCAGGGCGACGCCGGCCTGGAAACGGTGAGCCTGCGCAACCTGGGCATTGCCCGCACCCTGGTCCTGTTTGACGGCCAGCGCGTGGTGTCATCCAACCTGCAAGGTGGGGGTGTCGATCTCACCACCCTGCCGGCGAGTTTGGTCAAGCGTGTGGATGTGGTGACAGGCGGCGCGTCCGCCGCCTGGGGCTCGGACGCCGTGGCGGGTGTGGTCAATCTGGTGCTCGACAAGGATTTTGAAGGCTTCAAAGGTAACCTGGAATTCGGTGACGGCACCGAAATCGCCCATAGGAAGGTTGCGACGGAGTTGGCCTGGGGCACGCGCTTCTCTGCCGGTCGCGGCCGCTTGATCCTCA
>DATBCP010000116.1:0-2752 GCA_036270435.1 Rhizomicrobium sp.
TTGCTGGTGGCGACAATGATGACGCCTTCCTGAAACAACCGATCGAACAACCGGCCCAGGATCATGGCGTCGGCAACATCGGTGACCTGGAATTCGTCAAAGCACAAAAGTCGCGCTTCCTCCGCGAGGGTCTGGGCGACCACGGGAATGGGGTCACTGCTGCCGGCGCGCTGGCGTTCGGCATGAATGCGGGCATGCACGTCCATCATGAAGCGGTTGAAATGGGCGCGTCGCTTCTTTGCGAGGACAACCTCTTCGAAAAAGAAATCCATCAACATGGTCTTGCCGCGGCCGACATCGCCCCAGATATAAAGGCCTCGGGGTGCGGCAGCCGGTTTGCGGAACAGGGAAAAGCGGCGCTTTTCGCCCAACGCCCTGGCCAATTCACGCAACCTGCGGGCGGCGCGGGTCTGGGCCGGGTCGGCCTTCAGTTCTCCCTTGGCCAGCGCTTCGTCATAGAGCCGCATGCTAGTGTCCCGATTCCGAAATTCGCTTCATCTCTATATCGAACTCCGGGCGAATTTCGGAATCGAAGGACACCAGCAAGCTATTGAATCCCAGTGCCGTTTTGGTTTCGAAGTTCGCATGGAGACCGATATCGATGATGGGGCGAACTTCGACTAGAGTCCGGCACGCGCCAGAATACGGGCCGCGATGTCGGCATCCAGCGCCTCCAACATGCGCCGGTCGAGCGTGATCACGCCTTTGCCCGGCTGGGCGGCAAAGGCGTCTAACACGCGCCTGGCATAGGCAATCTCTTCCGGCGCGGGTGAAAAAGCCCGGTTGGCGGGCGCGATCTGGCTGGGATGGATGACGCTCTTGCCGTCAAAGCCGAAATCGCGCGCCATGGCGCAGGCGCGGCGGAAATCTTCCGCCCCATCCAGGTCATTATGGACGCCGTCCAGCACCCCGATCCCGGCCGCCCGCGCCGCCAGGACGCAGAGCGACATGGCGGCCTGGAGATTGGCGCGGTCGGGAAGCGGCCGTCCCTCCATCGCATGCAGCATGTCGTTGCTGCCCAGGACCAGGCAACCGGCGCCGGCATCGGCGATGGCCAATGCGTTGAACAGCGCGCGCGGTGTTTCGATCATCGCCCAAAGGGGGGTGCCCCGGGCGCCCGCTTGTGCCGCGGCGATTTCGTCAGGGCCGGTGAGCTTGGGCAGGAGAATGGCATCGGCCCCCGATTCACTTGCCGCTTTCAGGTCGCCGGCATGCCAGGGCGTGCCGGCGGGATTGATGCGGATGACAATTTCGCGGGGGGCATAGTCGCGCAGCAACCGCATGGCGCGGTCCCGTGCCGCGTCTTTCTCTTCCGGCGCGACCGCGTCTTCGAGATCCAGGATGATGACATCCGCGGCAAGGCCGCGCGCTTTTTCTAGCGCGCGGATATTTGCCGCCGGAACGAACAAGGCGGAGCGGCGGGGCTTAAACTCCTTCGACAAGGACAAATTCACCCTCGCTCACCGGCTGGCGGACAGCGCGCGCGGCGGTGTATTCCGGCGAATTCCAGCAGGCCAGTGCCTCTTCCATCGAAGGAAATTCGATCAGCACATTGCGGGCGCGAGCCTTGCCCTGCAGCACTTCGGTCCGGCCGCCGCGCGCCAGGAATTTGGCCTGGTGACGCTCGAAGGCCGGCTTCGCTGTCTCGACATATTTCTTGTAAGTCTCCGGATCGCTGACATCGACCCGGGCGATCCAATAGGCTTTCGGCATGGATATTCCTCTCTTTGAAATGGACGTTACGCCGCCCTCAGCAAATTCCGGTTGATCAAAGATTCGGCGATCTGCACGGCGTTCAGCGCCGCGCCTTTTCGCAAGTTGTCCGACACGATCCAGAGATTGAGACCGTTTTCGACCGTGGGGTCCTTGCGGATGCGGCTGACGAAAGTCGCATCCTCGCCGGCGCATTCCACCGGGGTGACGTAGCCGCCGTCTTCGCGCTTATCCACCACCAGGATGCCGGGTGCGGCGCGCAGGGCGGCGCGCGCCTTGTCGGCGGTGAGCGGCTGTTCGAATTCGATATTGACGGCTTCACCGTGGCCGACAAAGACCGGCACCCGCACGCAAGTGGCACTCACCTGGATATCGGGGTCCAGGATTTTCTGCGTTTCCACCACCATCTTCCATTCTTCCTTGGTGATGCCGGAATCGAGAAACACATCGATATGGGGAATGACATTGAAGGCGATCTGCTTGGTGAACTCGCTCACTTCGATGGGATCGGCGACGAATACGGCACGGGTCTGGCGGAACAGTTCGTCCATCGCCTCTTTGCCGGCGCCGGACACCGACTGGTAGGTGGAGACCACCACCAGCTTGATGGTGAAAAGATCGTGCAGCGGCTTCAGCGCCACCACCAGCTGGGCGGTCGAGCAGTTGGGATTGGCGATGATGCCTTTTTTGATGTGGTGCAGGGCATCGGCATTCACTTCCGGCACCACCAGCGGCACTTCGCGATCCATGCGCCAGGCGCTGGAATTGTCGATCACCAGGCAGCCCTGGGCTGCGATCTTTGGCGACCATTCCTTGGAAATGCTGCCGCCGGCCGACATCAGGCAGATGTCGGTGCCTTTGAAGTCGTAATAGTCCAGCGCCTTGATCTTCAGGATGCCGTCGCCGAACGACACTTCGGTTCCCACCGATCGGGTCGAGGCCAGGGCCACGACTTCGCTGATGGGGAATTGGCGTTGCACCAGGACATTGAGCATTTCCCGGCCGACATTGCCGGTCGCACCGACTACCGCGATTTTAT
>DATBCP010000117.1:0-2317 GCA_036270435.1 Rhizomicrobium sp.
AGCCCACCAATACGGTGGCCTTGAACAGCCGCGGCAACATTCTGCGCGACAAGAAGAATTACAATGGCGCAATCGAAAGCTACAGCCGTGCCATCCAAATCCGTCCCGACTATGCGGAAAGCCTCATCAACCGGGGTTACACCTGGTGGACGCTGAAGAATTTCGAAGCCGGCATCGCGGATGTGGAACGGGGCCTGGCGCTGGATCCCGACTATGCCTTCGGCTGCGGCGAGTTGCTGCATATTCGCATGTATACCGCCGACTGGCATGACTTCGAACAGCGCAAAGCCGAATTGGAGTCCCTGGTGCGCGCCGGCAAGCAGGCGGTGCAGCCTTTCATTTTCCAGGCGATCGCAGAGTCGCCCGCCGATCTCCAAGCCTGCTCCCGCATCTGGGGCGAGAAGAAATATCCGCCGATCGCCGACAGGCCTCATGTTCCCGCGCTGCGCAGGCAGGCCAGGAAAATCCGCATCGGCTATCTTTCCGGTGAATTCCGCCAACAGGCCACCGCCATCCTGATGGCGGGCCTGTACGAGCGTCATGATCGTGGCCAGTTCGAGATCGTGGCGGTGAGCGCCGGTGTCAACGATCAATCTCCCATGCGGGCGCGGCTGGAAAAGGCCTTCGACCGCTGGCTCGATATCAGCAGATTGCCGGATCAGGAAGCCTGCGATGTCATCCGCGACTCCGAGATCGACATACTGGTCAACCTGAACGGTTATTTCGGCGAAACCCGCATGGGCGTTTTCGCGCGCCGCCCCGCGCCGCTCCAGGTGAATTATCTGGGATTTCCCGCCACGCTGGGCATGCCTTATATCGACTATATCCTCGCCGACAGGATCGTGATCCCGCAAGACGAGCAGGGCTTTTATGACGAGCAGGTGGTCACTCTGCCGGACAGCTACCAAGCCAATGACGACCGGGGCCGCGCGATGGCGGCCATGCCCAGCCGCAGCGAAGTCGAGCTTCCTGAAAAGGCCTTCGTCTTCTGCAATTTCAACAATGCCTACAAGCTGACGCCATCGACCTTTGCCGGCTGGATGCGCATCCTCAACCAGGTCGAAGGCAGCGTGCTCTGGCTGCTGGAAAGCACCGCCCCCTATCCCGACAATCTGCGCCGCGAAGCGGAAAAACATGGCGTGGCGGCCGAGCGCCTGATCTTTGCGCCCGACCTGCCGACCGACCAGCATCTGGCGCGGCTGCAACTGGCGGACCTGTTCCTGGACAGCCTGCCCTACAATGCGCACACCACCGCCAGTGATGCGCTATGGACCGGCGTTCCCCTCCTGAGCTGCCGTGGCAGAACCTTTCCTGGCCGCGTCGCCACCAGCCTTCTGCTGGCAGCCGGCCTGCCCGAACTGGTCACCGAAACCACCGCCGATTTCGAAGCCATGGCGGTGCGGCTGGCCGGCGACAGCAAAGCCTTGAAGGTGTTGCGTGACAGGCTGGCGCAAAACAAAAGCACTTGCGCCTTATTCGACACCAACCGGTTTTGCAGGCATATCGAGACGGCCTATCGCATCATGTGGGATCGCTGGCTTGCGGGCGACAAGCCCAAAGGCTTTGCCGTGCCGGCCGCCGACTGACGAGTGGACCGGCGGCGCCTCAGCGGATGAACTGGTCGACAAACCCGGCGCCCAGCCCGGCTATTTCATAATGGGCGCGGCAAAGATTGATCTTGGTGAAGACATCCTCATAGCCGAGCACGCCGCCATCGGGATCGACATAGATCATCACGCCATTGACCTGGAAAAGGGTGATCATCTCTTCCACATCCTCATCCACCACCAGCGTATGGGTCTCGCCCGGTGCCTCATAGACATAGCCGCCT
Source organism: Rhizomicrobium sp. (assembly GCA_036270435.1). GTDB lineage: Bacteria > Pseudomonadota > Alphaproteobacteria > Micropepsales > Micropepsaceae > Rhizomicrobium. Next base: position 1,832 of record DATBCP010000117.1, read on the forward strand.
TCCTGCGCCACCCAGTCATGCTCCAGATAGCGCCAACGGCCCTTGATGACATAACCATGCACCGGCTGGGGATGGCGGTGGCGGGACAGCACGCCCGACTTGCGGACACGCAGCAGATTCATCCAATAGCCGCGCGATGCGCACAGGCATAATGGCCGGAACCAGACATTTTCGCCTTGCGGGACCCAGACCCGCTCATCGCTGGGGATCACCGCGGGGATCACCAGTTCGGGCGGCGACTCTTTCGGCTGGGCGTGACGGTAGGGAATGCGGGAATTGTCTTGCGCCATCTTGCTTTTCTACTTTCCTACTTTGCGGTATAGCCGCCATCCACCGGCAGCACCGTCCCGGTGATGAAACCGGCAGCCTCGGAACAAAGAAACACCACCGCGCCGCCAATGTCGTCGGGCTTACCCCAACGTCCAAAAGGTGTGCGGGCCACAATGGCGTCGGAGCGCACCTGGTCGGCGCGCGCACCTTTGGTAA
>DATBCP010000118.1:0-6942 GCA_036270435.1 Rhizomicrobium sp.
CGTCAGGCCGAACATCTGCACCAGGTAGGACATGGTGGTTTCGCCGGCATAGGACTGCCAGTTGGTATTCGTGACGAAACTGACCGAAGTGTTGAAGGCGAGGTCCGGCGTCACCGGCGTCATGGCTTGCGGGTTGAACGGCAGCACCGCTTGCAGGCGCTGGATCAGATAGAGCGAGACGAAACCCGCGATGCTGAAGGCCAGCATGGCAATGGTATAGGCCGTCCAGTGCTGCTCCTCGCCTTTCACACCACAGATGCGATAGAGGACGCGCTCGACTGGGCGCAGGAAGGTGATCTCGCCTTCGAAGACGCGGGCCATATAGAGACCCAGCGGCTTCACGCAAACGACGATCGCCAGACAGTAAAGCGCGATCTGAATCCAGCCATTCGCGGTCATGTCAAAACCGCTCCGGACGGATCATGGCGTAAACCAGGTAGCCAAGCACGCCCAAGGTGACGCAGGCCGCGAGAATATAGTCGCCGCCCATCACAGCCTCTCGCAGATCAGGGTGTAACCGATGGCGCCGGCAAAAAACGCCAACCCGGCCGCCAGGAATATTGCATCCAGCATGTCTGCCTCCATTTCGGAGGGCAGAGTTATGCTTTCGGGCGTATAGATTCGATACGGGCCGGAACCTGCGGGAAATATAAATCCGATATAGAATCAGGCTCGCAGCAACGGCGGCAGGTGCTTGGCGGTCCAGTTGGTGGCCTGCTCATAGGCATGGCCCAGCTTCAGGCAATCCAGGTCGTGATGGACGGGGGCGATGATCTGAAGTCCCATCGGCTGGCCGCTGGGTGAGAAACCCGCCGGCACCGCCAGCGACGGACAGCCCGTCAGCGTCACCATGCACACCGCCACCATCCATTCATGATAGGTACGCATCGTCTTGCCGGCGATCTGATGCGGCCAATGCTCATTGATATCAAAGGCAAAGAGCTGGGCCGTGGGCATTACCAGGAAATCGTAATGGTCGAACAATTTATGGAAGGCGTTCGACCAATGGGTGCGCGCTATGGAGGCGTTGGCGAGATCGAAGGCCGACAATTTCATCCCGCCTTCGATTTCATAGATGGCTTCGGGCTTGAGCAGCGCGCGCTTGGCCGGATCGTCATAGAATATGCGGAAATTGGCGCCCTGCTGGAACTGGCGCAGTTTGACAAAGGCCTGCCAGGCATCCTCGACCGAGGCGTTGGGCGTCGCGGTCTCAACCGTGCAGCCAATGGTCTCAAAACTCTTGAGCGCGTCCTGGCACACGTCCAGCACACCGGGCTCATAAGGTGCGGCCCCGCCCAGATCGTTCAACCAGCCGATGCGCTTGCCTTTGAAATTGGCCTCCAGGGGGCTGAGGAAACGCGAACCGGACCCATCCAGCGACATGGGCGCGCGCGGGTCATAGCCCGCCTGAGTCGAAAGCAGCAGCGCCAGGTCCGAAACACTGCGGCCCATCGCCCCCGTGACGCTCATGCCCGGCATCCACACATCTTCGCCGGCGCTGGGCACCACCCCGATGCTGTTGCGCAAGCCGACCACATTGTTCCAGCCGGCGGGATTGCGCAGGGATCCGCCAAAATCGCTGCCATCGGCCAAGGGCAACATGCGCATCGCCAGCGCCACCGCACCACCGCCGGTGCTGCCGCCGGCGGATTTGCTTTGGTCATAGGCATTGTGGGTGGCGCCATAGACCGGATTGTAAGTGTGCGAGCCCAGGCCGAATTCCGGCGTGTTGGTCTTGCCGATGAAAATGACACCCGCCGCGCGCATGCGCTCCACGGGAATCGAGTCCGCGCTGGGCACGAAATTCTTCAGGATGGGCGAGCCGGAGGTCGAGACGATGCCCTTGACCGGCTGCAGATCCTTGACCGCATGCGGCAGGCCATGCAGCGGCCCCATCTTTTCGCCGCGCGCCAGCTGGGCGTCGCGCTCGCGTGCCTGGGCCAGCAATTTCTCGCGGTCCTGAAGCGCCACGATGGCGTTCACCTTGGGATTGAAGCGGGCGATGTGGTCCAGAAAGGCGGTCATCACCTCGACGCAGGAGAGTTTCTTCGCTGCAATCGCCGCCGCCAGCCTGCGCGCATCCATCATCACAATGTCGGATGTGGCCGCCATGGCCGAATTGGAAACCAGCATTGCCGCACCCCCAATTTTCAGGATCGTGCGCCGATCCGTCGTGTCATCCATGATCTCGCCCCGCCTGTCCCGCCAAGACTGTAGTCACCTTGCCGTGGCCTCACCAGATCACTTTATTTATTGTCGCTCCGGCTTTCGCCGACGCTCCGTTTGGCTTTCACATACTCCAGTTTTTTGCGGGCATTCTCCGCCAGCAGCGAGCGTGGCGCGCTGGCCGGGCCGACAATACTGGCTTCCAGGCCGGTGTCGGGATCGATCGCGGTTGCTTTGACGGTGTTACCCATCTGGATAAATTCCACGAAGATTTCCTTGGCCATCCCCGCTCCAGCAAAATTGTCATGCCCGCGAAAGCGGGCATCCAACTTCTTGGCAAGCGATGGCGCTGGACCAAGTTGGATCCCGCTTGCGCGGGGATGACAAGGTATTACGCCGCCACGCCGCCCAGGCGCTTGACGTTGCAGTGCGACCACAGCTTGTCCATCGCCCGCACCAGATGGTCGAACATGCGGTCATCATGGAACGGCGTGGGTGTGAAGCGCAGGCGCTCGGTGCCTTTGGGCACGGTGGGATAATTGATCGGCTGCACATAGACACCAAAGTCCTTGAGCAGCATGTCGGAAACCAGCTTGGTGTGGACGGGATCGCCCACCAGGACCGGCACGATATGGCTGACCGAGGGCATCACCGGCAGGCCGACTTGGGCAAAGCGGCGCTTCAAGGTCGCCGCGCGTTCCTGATGCGCCTGACGGATTTCGTCATGCTGCTTCAGCCAGCGCACGCTGGCCAAGGCGCCTGCGGTCAAGGCCGGCGGCAGAGAGGTGGTAAAGATGAAGCCATGGGCATAGGAGCGGATGGCGTCGATCAAGACGGCGTCCCCGGTGATATAGCCGCCCATCACGCCAAAGGCCTTGCCCAGCGTGCCTTCGATGATGTCGATCTCGTCCATCACCCCGTCACGCTCGGCCACGCCGCCGCCGCGCTTGCCATACATGCCCACCGCATGGACTTCATCCAGATAGGTCATGCAGTTGTAGCGCTTGGCCAGCGCCACCAGACCCTTGAGATCGGCGATATCGCCGTCCATGGAATAGACGCTCTCAAAAGCGATCAGCTTGGGCGCATCGACGGGCACGGCGCGCAACAACTGCTCCAGATGTTCCAGGTCGTTGTGGCGGAAGACATGCTTCTGGGAGCGGCCGTGGCGGATGCCCGCGATCATCGAGGCATGGTTTAGGGCGTCCGAAAAGATGATCAGCCCCGGCAGGATCATCTGCAGGGTTTCGAGCGTCGCCTCATTGGAGACATAGCCCGAGGTGAACAGCAGCGCCGCTTCCTTGCCGTGCAGGTCGGCCAGTTCGGCCTCCAGCGCGACATGGTAATGGGTGGTACCGGAAATATTGCGCGTGCCGCCCGAACCGGAGCCGGCTTCGTCGATCGCCCGATGCATGGCATCCAGCACCACCGGGTTCTGGCCCTGGCCGAGATAATCGTTGGAGCACCAGACTGTGACCTCGCGCTCCGCGCCGCCTTCGGGCGGGGTCCACATCGCCTGCGGGAAGCGGCCGCGAATCCGCTTCAGGTCGGCAAACACCCGGTAGCGGCCTTCCTGCCGCACCGCCTCAAGGGCTTCCGCAATCCGGTTTTTATAGGAAAATGACATGATCAACGCCTTTGGACTGCCTTTGGGCCGGGCCCCGCTCTGATAGGTTAAGATAGCGCGAAACAAGTGTTTGATTCCATGCAATTTGCCGCATGACAAGTCCCCTCTTCTCGCCGCCAGTCTGGGCCCTGATTTTCGCGGTTTCCGCCGGCCTGATTCTGTGGCTGGTGTCGCTGCGGCTGCGCGACAGCAGCATTGCCGACATCTTCTGGGGACCAGGCATCGCGGCCGTCGTGGACCTTGTCATGTGGCTGGGCCATGGCGGAGGGACGCGCGCTTCGGCCGTACTTTTCCTGGTGAATCTGTGGGGCGCGCGCCTGGCCGCCCATATCTGGAGCCGGCATAAAGGCGAGGACCGGCGCTATGCCGCAATGCGAAGCCGCTTCGGGCACAACTGGTGGTGGCTTAGCCTGCCCCAGGTGTTCCTGTTGCAATCGATTCTCATCTGGTTTGTCCCGGCTCCGTTGGTTGCGGCGGTCCTGTTCGGCCAGCGACCGGTGGTCTGGCTGGACTATCTGGGGATCGGGGCAGCGGCGTTCGGCCTGATCTTTGAGGCGATCGCGGATTTCCAGTTGGCGGCATTCCGGGCCGACCCCGCCAACCGGGCCAAGGTCATGGACCGGGGCCTATGGGGTTGGTCGCGCCATCCCAATTACTTTGGCGAGGCAGTGATGTGGTGGGGCTATTTCGCCATCGGCTTTTCCGCCAGCCATATGTGGTGGCTGATCCTGTCGCCGCTGCTGGTCACCTTCCTGCTGCTGCAAGTTTCCGGCGTTACCCTGCTGGAAGACGGAATCGAAAGCCGGCGTCCGGGCTATGCCACCTACAGGCAGCGGGTCAGCGCTTTCCTGCCCTGGCGCCCACGCAACTGATCAAATCGCCGCAAGCGCCACGCCGGCATTCACCGCCATGGCGATGAAAACGGTGTTGAAAAAGAAGGACACCACGCCATGCCACAAGGTGGTGCGCCGCATCGCGGTGGTCAGGACCTGAACATCCGACACTTGCGCCGTCATCCCCACCACAAAGGAATAATAGAGGAAGTCCCAAGGCCCCGGATCGCCACGGCCAGGGAATTGCAGGTCCTTTTCGTCACCGACGACATCGGGATCGTCGAAATAATGGATATCGGCATAATGGAACGCCATCACCGTGTGCAGGGTCAGCCAGCCGGCCACGGCCCCGATCCCGGACATCGCCAGCGGTACGATTTCGATGCCATGCTTGCGGTTGAGGGCGGTGAACACGGCATCGCAGAAATAGGCCATGGTCGCGACGGTTATCAGAAGCACGATGACGATGCCCTCGTCTTCCGTCCTGGCCCGGGCCTTGAGATCCTCGGTCCTTTGTCCGGCGATCATCACCAGGCATAAACCCAGGAAGACGAGATAGAACACATTGCCACCGGCCAGCAGCGGGGCATCGAAGCCGGAAAAATGCGCCACCAGCACCGTCAGGAGGCCGCAGCCCAGCGCGATATAAAAGCGCCGGTGACGGAACAACAAACCGATCAGCCAGGTCATGCCGGCAGACTAGCTGAGTCGGACAGTGGCGCGCTGTGCCAAAGAAAAAGGCTGGGTGAGGCCCGGTTCGCGCGTAGCGCGAACGAAATGGTCCGGGGGACCATTTCGAGGGCCGAACGCGCGGAGCACAAGCGACGCGCGGGAGGCAACCCGCTCAATATCGCGCGACGAACCTATAGCGTATGAGAATTTCGCTTAAAGTCTAAACCGGACCTGATCAATCCAGAAGCGCTCGAGACGCTTCAAGGTCGTATTCACGGTGTCCAGGTGCTCGACGGTGACATTGCCCACCGCTTCCAGCGACCCCAGGTGACGGTCGAACAATTCGCGCAGCATGTCGCGCACCATTTCGCCCTTGCGGGTGAGGCGCACCAGGACCGAGCGGCGGTCCGATTCGGACCGTTCGTGGTGGATGTAACCGCCTTCCACCAGCTTCTTGAGATTGTAGGAGACGTTGGAGCCGAGATAGTGGCCGCGGGTGCGCAGCTCGCCGGCGGTGAGTTCCTGGTCGCCGACATTGAACAGCAGCAGCGCCTGGACCGAATTGATCTCGCGCTCGTCGCGGCGATCCAGCTCGTCCTTGATCACGTCCAGCAACTGGCGATGCAGCCGCTCCACCAGATTAAGCGCTTCGAGATAGTGTTTGCGTACCGAAGCGACGTTACCGACCGCCGCCGCGGCTTGAGGTTTGGCCATTGCCGTCATCTGATTTTCCCCGCTTTTCGCGAGCCCACCTGTAGTTGCAGGCCAGACTAGGGGGGATGTCTTAAAGACGCGTAAAATGTGGAGGTCCTTTCGCAGATGCGACGGTTGCATCGGCTTATGGCAAACAAAATGTAAATGGCTTCGTGAAAATCAGAACAGTTCGGCAAGCCCCAGGGCTGCGAAAAACCGATCGAGATCGCCCACCGCGGCCAGCGATGCCGGCAGCCATTTCGGGTTCCGGTCCTTGTCCACCAGGGCGGCGCGTACGCCTTCAGCGAAGTCATGGTCTTTCAGCACCCGCAGCGCCAGGCGAAGCTCCATCGCCAGGCATTGCTTGAGATCCTTGGCCCTAGCTTCGCGCAATTGGCGAAACACCAGCTTCAGGGATGTGGGCGAGCGCGTGCGAATGACTTGCGCCGTTTCCAGGGCAAAATCGCTGCCGTCGCGGTCCAGCCGTTCCAGGACGGCTTCCACCGAAGCGGCGGAAAAAATTGTCGCGATGCGGCGGCGATGTTCGCGTAACGGGCCCGGCGCGGGTTTGCGCACAAAAGGGGCGATCGCCTTCTCAACCGTCCCGCCTTCCGAAAGACCCGCAATCACGGCCTCGAAATCATTCCTGGCAACCGCATGGGTCATCAGGCCGGCCGCCACGGCATCGCCCAACCCGATGCGCGCACCCGTCAGGCCGAGATAGAGGCCCGTCTCGTCCGGCATGCGCGAAAGGAAATAGCTGGCGCCGATGTCGGGGATGAAGCCGATGGCGGTCTCGGGCATGGCGAAATCCAGCGAGGCGTCGGCCAGCCGATAACGGCCATGCACCGACACACCGGCGCCGCCGCCCATGCAGATGCCATGGACCAGCGCGACATAGGGCTTGGGATATTCGCCGATCAAGGCGTTCATGTGATATTCCTCGCGCAG